>JAJEGW010000020.1 GCA_022819605.1 Silicimonas sp.
GGCAATGTGCGCGTCGGTCTTGAAGACAATCTCTGGCTCAAAAAGGGCGTTCTCGCGACAAACGCGCAGCTGGTCGAGAGGGCCGTGCGCATCATCGAGAACATGGGCGCGCGCGTGATCGGACCCGGCGAGGTGCGGAGCAACCTCGGCCTGACCAAGCGAGCGCCCCTGGCGTGACCGGAGTGTCGTTGCGGGCGGTTGAGTTCAGGAGCCATGGGCAGGAAGGCCGCGCAATCGTTGAACAACGCCAATTCGGGAGCCATTGCGTTTGGCGCTTTTTGGGCGCCGCATCAGACGGAACAACAGGAGCATTGGGATGCAAAAACCCAACATCGTTGTCATAATGGCCGACCAGTTGGCGCCGCAGTTCACGGGCGCCTATGGCCATCCGGCAGCGAAGACGCCGCACATGGATGCGCTGGCCGCGCGGGGAATGCGGTTTGACGCGGCGTATTGCAATTCGCCGCTTTGCGCGCCCTCGCGCGCCGCGTTCATGTCCGGTCAATTGATCAGTCGGATTGGAGCATTTGACAACGCCAGCGAGTTTCCTGCCAGCGTTCCGACCTTCGCGCACTACCTGAAGGGCTTGGGCTACCGCACCTGTCTTTCGGGCAAGATGCACTTTGTCGGTCCCGATCAGAAGCACGGCTTCGAGGATCGCGTCACCACCGACATTTACCCGTCGGACTTTGCATGGACACCAAATTGGAACGCCAACGAGGAGCGGATCGACAAGTGGTATCACAACATGCAGACGGTGAAGGAAAGCGGCGTCGCCGTCGCGACGTTCCAGACCGACTACGATGACGAGGTGGAGTTTGCCGCCCGACGATGGCTGATCGACCGGGGTCGCGACCGTGGTGCAGGCGACGATGTGCCGTTCTGCATGGTGGCAAGCTTCATCCACCCTCACGATCCTTACGTGGCGAAGCACGAGTTCTGGGATCTCTATGCTGACGACGAGATCGAAATGCCCGGCATGACGCGTGCCCCGGACGAGCAGGATCCGTTTGCGCGGCGCGTCATGGACGGCATTGAGGCAAGCACGGTTCTCCTGACGGACGAAGAGGTTCGCCGGGCGCGCCGCGCCTACCTGGCGAATGTCAGCTATTTTGACAGCAAGATCGGTGCGATCGTGAAGGCGCTGAAGGATATTGGAGAACTTGACGATACCATCGTCATCGTCACCTCGGATCATGGCGACATGCTGGGTGAGCGCGGGCTCTGGTACAAGATGACGTTCTTCGAACACTCCGCGCGAGTGCCGCTCATCATGGCGGGCCCGGGAGTGGCCCATGGCGCGGCCCGGAACGCATGCTCGCTGGTCGATCTCTTGCCCACGTTCCTCGAATTTGCGGGCGGGAAGGAGTGCATTCCGGATGGGATCCTCGACGGGCGTTCGCTTATGCCGCTCGCACGAGGCGAGACCGATTTGGCGGACGAGGCCATTGGCGAGTATTGCGCCGAAATGACGCCGTCGCCCGTATTTATGATCAGGCGGGGCAGCCTGAAATACATTCATTGCGATGCTGATCCTCCGCAGCTCTTCGATCTTTCGACGGACCCGGACGAGATCGAGAATCTGGCAGAGCGTCCTGAATGGTCCGTCACCGCCAGGAGCCTTGCCGAAGAGGTAGCTGCGCGCTGGGACAGCGAGACGCTTCGCCGGCAGGTCTTGGATTCGCAGCGATCGCGTCATGTGCTGAACGCGGCAATGGAGGCGGGGGCAGGCGAAGCGTGGGACTTCAACCCGCATCGCGATGCGTCAAGCGAATATGTGCGCAACCACATGGACTGGACAGTGGCGGCGGCGCGTTATCGCTTTCCACCACCGGATGTTGCATCCAGGACAGAATGAACATTCGATCCGCAGTTGCCGGAGTCGCTGCGGCTGGCTGTTCGGACAAGTGAGGTCCGGCGGCAGCTTCCACGTGGGTGCCGTTGCTGAGGCCGGGTAGCTCGATTCGGCGACAGCAATGGATCAGGAGCGGACGTTTCCGCCGACGTGAATTTGGAACTCTGGGCGAAACCGGATGCCAGGGACGCTTGGAATGTTGTGGTGCTGGCACCGAACGGCAGCGGTGGCGGGCATCTGCAGAGGCTTCTAGGGCGGGTCTCTGCTGGGCTTGTGGTGCGGTTCCCGGTCAGGGAATGCGACAAATGCCACACGCCTCTCCGAACGGCAGCGGCAGGCCTGCACAAATTGCCGGTGGGCGTTGGGGCGGCGGAATTCGGGGGCGCCGGCTCGCGGCGCGGATGGCGGTGACGCCCGGCCTGGACGCTGTCCGGTTGCCGGTCGTCATCCTCGAGGATCGCATGAAGACCATGCAGGCGGACCACAAGGCCGATATTGGCCCTGAAAGCACACAGGTACCGATTCCGCCCTAGGATCCCTTTTGGGTTCAAGCGAACCAGGTCGGGGCAATTCGCAAACTCGGAAAGCTGTCGGCCAGCGAAAGCGCTGCGGATGCAATGTGCCTGCAGACCCGTTGGCGCACATCCCATCCCTCGAACGGGGCCACATCCTACTCACAGGATGAACACAGTATGTCTGCCTCAGTCCGGCGCAGCGACCTGTTGCGCGCGCCCTCGGTCACGCTCAACAAGAAACTCCGCGAACAATTGTTGCGTCGATGTGACTTCGGCCTTTCTCCAAACCGCCATTGTCGGCAAGGTTGCGTTGAGATTCCTGATCGGTCGAAGGACCAAGCCCTTTCGCAGAATGTTCTCCGCGCATGTCGTGTGAATGGTAATGCCCATTTCACATGCGACCAGGCCGAAAATTCCTTCCGAATTGAACGCATACTGAGCGATTTCCGGGACAAACCCGGCGCGACGGCAAATTCTGAAGAGGTGATCGTTGTAGTGTTGCCAACCGCTTGGGTTGCCGAGCACGATCGGTTCTCCCGCGAGGTCGCCTAGGTCGATGGCCTTTTGATTGGCCAATGGATGATTTTCGTAGAGCACGGCCACGTACGGATCGTTTTGAACGGTCGCGCTCGCGAATTCCGAGTGGTTGATGGGGCCAGTAAGGAATCCGAAATCGAGATTTCCGTATTTGAGCTTTTCCAGTTGTCCCGCCGTGAACCCATGCTCGGGCTCTATCGTGATGTCGGGATACCGTTCGTGAAAATCCCGCAGGATCTCGGGAAGCTCTCCGCAAATTGCAAAATCCGTGTAACCGATAACCAGATGGCCGAGTTCGCCGGTCGTTGCCTTGTTTGTTCGGGCGATTACGCCCTCCATCGTACTGAGCACATCTTGGCAGCCGGCGAAAAAAACCGCACCGGCGTGTGTGAGCCTTACACGCCGATTGGAACGTTCGAGGAGTTGAACGCCGAGCTGGGTCTCAAGGTGCTTGACGGAACGGCTCAACGCTGGCTGCGCCAGGTTCAACCGCTCGGCGGCACGCCGGAAATGCAACTCTTCGGCGACTGCCGCAAAGTACCGGATATGTTTCAGTCCGAAATTCATGATATCAAAACGGCATCAGTAAATCCTAATTTGATATTATACATGCATTGCATTACATGCGACATTTTCTTCCTGCACACAACAGGGAGGAAACGATGCTCGAAATGATTGCTCGAAAGATTGCTTCCGCAACCGTGGTGGCGGCTGGACTGGCCTATGGATGCGGAGTTGCAAGCGCGGCCGATGTAACCATAAATCTCGGCTACGCGGCGGCAAAAACCAGCAGTTACGCCGTTCTGGCGGACAAGTTCGAGGAGCTGGCCGAGGAATATTCAGGCGGCAGTATCGACGTGAAAGTGCGCTGCTGCGCGCAACTCTTGACTGAAGACGAGGCTTTCAAGGCGATGCAGCTGGGCACCGTCGACATGTATATCATCACCGGCAACAACGTGTCGCCGCACTTCCCGCTGATGGATGCGTTCGTCCTTCCGTACATCTTCCAAAGCAAGGAACATGCCTACAAGGTTCTGGAGGGTGATGTCGGGAAGGAATTCGCCGATCAACTCATGGCGGCGACAAAGGTACACCTCCTTACCTACGGTTTTGTCGGTGACCGCGATTTCTACAATTCTCGCCAGCCGATCAAGACCATGGCGGACATGAAAGGCCTGAAGGTTCGGGTGCCGAAGAACCAGGTCATGATTGACACATTCAAGGAATTCGGGGCAGCGCCGATTCCGTTGGCTTGGGCTGATACGCCGACCGCATTACAGACGGGAACAGTTGATGGTGCTGACAACGGAACCTCGTTCATCAAGTCGCAGAAGTTTTACGAGATCATGCCCTATTTCACTCAACTCGAGCACTTCTCGTACATGTCGCCCCTCTTTGCGAGCCCGCGCATCATGGGCAGGCTCAACGATGATCAGGTGGCGGCCGTAATGAATGCTGCCCATGATGCGGGGGTCTTCCACAAAGAGGAGATGTCGAGGCAGATCTCGGAGATCCGGGCCTTCCTCACGACCGAGGGGCAGGGCGGCATGCAGACGACCGAATTCGACAAGTCAGATTTCATCGCTGCGGGCCAGCGCGTGCAGGATCGCTATGCGGCAGAAAAGGGTGACGACTTCAAGAAATTGCTGTCCGCTATCCGGGCAGCTGCAGAATAACCCGTCGGACTTACTGTGTGGGTGAAATGGGCCGGAGTCATGCTACAGCTAGAACCGGCCCATTCCGCCTTGCTTGCGCGCATCGACGAGAAATGACGAATTCGCATTCCTGAAACGGGATGATCTGCGGCGAAGGGAAGACCTTGCTTTCCATTCTGGACAAGTACTTTGAAGACGTTCTTTGCACGATCAGCCTGGCGGTCGTCGCCTGCAGCGTGATGATCCAGGTCATTCTTCGATTCGTGTTTGCTTCGGCCAGCGCTTGGGCCGAAGAGACAGCTGTTTTTGGCATGATTTTTGCCGTCTATCTCGGAGCCTCATTGGCTGTCCGCGAACGTGCACACATACGCATAACGATGCTCGTCAACGCTCTGCCGCGCCCGCTGCAAATCGTGTGCATCGTTCTGGCTGACGCAGCGTGGTTCGGCTTCGTCTGGTTCATGGTTCATCAGGCAGTCCTGTTTACCCAGCTACTGTTTGAAGTGACCTACGTCACGCCCGGCCTTGGCATCGAGCAAAGATGGGTGCAAATATTCATTCCGGCCGGCTTCGTCCTGATGGCGTTCCGGATGCTGCAGGTCTATTGGCGTTGGGGCAAGTCCGGCTGGAAAGGCCTGCCGCTATGAACGGCCCCCTGATCATGGCGGCCGTTTTCGTCTTCACGATGGCCATCGGTGTGCCAATCCCTTTTGCCGCCGGCATCGCGACAGTCGCCGGAATTCTGATAGCCGACATTCCGCTTACCTTGATGGCTCAGTCTGCCTGGACGGCCTTCGAGCCCTTTCCCTTGGTGACGATTCCACTCTTCGTGCTGGCGGGACAGTTGATGGAACACGGCGGCATGTCGGAAAAACTGGTTGCGATCGCCCACAGGCTTGTCGGCGCCTACAAGGGCGGACTCGGTCTTGTAACCGTCGTTGCCTGCATGTTTTTTGCAGCGTTGTCAGGATCCGGCCCGGCAACGACGGCTGCAATTGGATCGATCACGATTCCTGCCATGATCAAAGAAAGCTACAAGCCGAGATTCGCTGGTGCAATTGCCGCGGCGGCCGGGGCGCTTGGCAGCATGATCCCTCCAAGCAACCTGTTGATCATCTACGCGCTTGTCTCGGATGAATCCATTCCTCGCCTGTTTCTTGCGGGCATTCTCCCCGGGATAGCCCTTGGTTTGCTACTGATGCTGGTCACGTTCATCGTCGCGTCGTACAACGGCTACGGCGGCGTCGGAGAAGCGTTCAGGTGGCGGCCGCTTCTCGAAGCGCTTTGGGACGGGAAATGGGCGGTTTTTGCGCCGGTCCTGATACTTGGCGGAATTTACACCGGCGTCTTCACTCCATCCGAAGCCGCTGGCGTGGCAGTATTTTACGGATTGTTTGTCGGCCTGTTCGTTTATCGGGGCCTTACCCTGACGAAGGTGTTTGAAGCCTTCAGGTTCACTGCTATCGTGATCGGAACGGTTCTGTTCATTCTCGGCTCAACCAAGGCTTTCGGACAACTCGTCACGCTCTTTGACATTCCACAGTCTATCCTTGCACTCTTCGAGAACTTGACGGCGTACCCTTGGCTGGTGCTGCTCCTGATCGGCGTGTTCTACATCCTGGTCGGCATGTGGCTGGAAAGCATTCCGCAAATCATCATCTTTACAGCGGTCTTTCTTCCATTGGTTACGAGCCTTGGTGTGGATCCGATCCTGTTCGGCATATTCACTGTCATGACCTGCGAACTCGGGTTCCTGACGCCGCCAATCGGGGTGAACCTGTTTGTCGCCGCACGTATCAGCAAGACTTCGATCGAGCAGATTTCGGTCGGCGTGCTGCCGTTGTTGATCCCCTATATCGTGATGATCGTCATCCTCGTGTTCTTTTCCGAATGGGTAACTTACCTTCCGGACCTGGTCTACGGAGAGCGAGCATATTAGTGCCATGGCCAAAGACCATCGCATCGTTCCGCTGGCGGGGTATGCTGACCGGCTGTCGGTCCGGCCGGGAGAGACCATTGGGTTCAAGGTTTCGTCAACCGGCACCGAGCCGTTCACTGTCAGGCTAACTCGGTCTTTATGCGCCGATCCAAATCCGGCCGGGGTGGGAATTGTCGAGGAACCAGTGGCTGGGGCATTTGCGGAACAGGCATTTCCGTCACGTTTTCAACCGTTCTACCCTGGGTCCTATGCGATAACGGAAAAGCGGGTGTTGCTGCGGCCCGGTGACGGGTTTTTGATGGCCGCAACCATCTTTCCGACCCTTGCCAAGGAAAGTCCGCAAACAATCCTGAGTATCGGAGATGTCAAGCTCTTTGTTTCAGGAGAGGGCGTGGCAGCGATTTCGATTGGCGAGGAAGTGGTTCCCGCTCCGGCTGCCGTCAAGCTGCGACGTTGGTACGAAATTGAAGCAGGATTCGATTCCGCGTCGGGCGAACTCTTCATTCGTCAACGGCAACTCGGAACAGCCTGCGTTGCGATGGCGCATGACTCCAAGATTTGCAGGCTGACGATCGGCGAAGTCCACCAGCGCGCATGCATCGCGGCTTGGTTGCAGGACGGTGTCGCGCGCGAGCATTTCAACGGCAAGATTGAAGCGCCCGGACTGTATCTCGGGACCGAAAGGTCCAGTGGATCCGAGATCGTTCAATGGGACTTTTCCAAGGACATCTCCACCACGACGGTACGTGATTCGAGCCCAAATCGTATCGATGCCCGACTCGTCAATCTTCCGGCACGCGCCGTGACGGGCTCATGCTGGAATGCGACGGAAATGTGTTGGCGGCATGCCCCTGAACACTATGGCGCAATTCACTTCCACGAGGACGACATTTACGATTTTCAATGGGAAGACGATTTTACTTTCGACGTACCCGAGAAGTTTCCGAGCGGCGTCTACGTGATGCGCATTTCGTGCGGCGAGCACGCGGAAGCCATTCCCTTCTATGTATGTCCCTCAAGGGGAAAACCCTGTGCGAAATTGTGTGTGCTGATCCCGACCTTCACCTATGTGGCCTACGGCAATCACGCGCGGCCGGACTATGATCCTTCTTGGCAGGTCCGCAACCGGGAGTGGGACGCATATCCGCACAATCCGGCCGAGTTTCCCGGTTATGGCCTTTCGACCTACAACTTCCATTCTGATGGCTCCGGTATCTGCCATGCGTCCTTCAGGCGACCGCTGCTAAACCTGCGGCCGGGCTATGTGACGTTCGGAAACACGGAGTGCTCGGGACTGCGTCATTTCCAGGCGGACAGTCACCTGATTTCCTGGCTGCACGCGAAGGGCATTGCTTACGATGTCATCACCGATTGGGAGCTGCACGAAGAGGGATTGGCATGCCTTGCAGAATACCATGCTGTCATGACGACAAGTCACCCGGAATATCACACGGACCGAACGTTGGATGCGCTGCAGAGCTATCGCGATTCCGGCGGCAACCTGATGTACTTGGGTGGCAACGGCTTCTATTGGCGGATCGCCCTTCACAAAGATGAGGCGGGCACCATTGAGATTCGTCGCACGGAGAGCGGCATCAGGGCCTGGGCAGCGGAGCCGGGCGAATACTATAATGCATTCGACGGTGCTTATGGCGGTCTTTGGCGCAGAAGTGGCCGCCCACCGCAAAAGCTAGCCGGAGTAGGATTCACTGCGCAAGGCGAGTTTTTTGGTTCACATTACCGGCGAAAATGTTTCGACCCAGATTATGACTGGATATTTGAAGGTGTGCACGGTGACATCATCGGTGACTTCGGTTTCAGTGGCGGTGGCGCTGCGGGATTTGAAATGGATCGCGTCGACCATCGCTTGGGCTCGCCGGAGGATGTTGTCATTCTTGCCAGTTCCGAGGCCCATGAGGATCGACCGATGCTGGTTCCTGAGGAATTGTTGACCCACTTGACCAACTGGCCCGGCGAACCCGTCGGCGATTTGCTCAGGGCGGACATGGTCTATTTTGATCTTCCCGCAGGCGGCCAAGTGTTTTCGGTCGGGTCCATCACTTTCTGTGGCAGCCTTCCTTGGAACAACTACAACAACGACATCTCTACAATCCTTGAAAATGTCGTGCGCAGGATGGTTCATCGCGCGCTCCCTGAACGGCCCCGGCCAATCGCCTGACAGCAGAGGGGTTCATAAGAGCCTCACATTCTTTCTCGCTGTCGCGCAGCGCTTGCTGTATCGCCCGCCGCACGGTCGGCAACTCGTCCCTGGGAAAGCTCGCCTTGGTGCTGATGGCCCCGGCCATGTCGGTTTGCATCGCCGTCTCTCCATCTGCAGTCATACCCAATTTCTCCCGTTTCTTCGGCGTTCACTGCCTGTCCCTCGTCGGGCACTCCGTTCGGTCTTTTCTGCCAGCAAAAGATCTCCCTCCGGGCTGCGTGTCCGTGTCACGACTGTCTGTGCCCCGCCACTGTCGGTGGCTCCGGCGAGGCAGTTGCAGCGCGGTGGGATCGCGAGGTGCCCCCACAGGTGGGTAACGGATTCGCAGCGATCACGTCATTTGTTCAACGCGGCGATGGAATTGGGGGCGGGCGCAGCGTGGGACCTCAACCCGCATCGCGGCGCAGCAAACGATTACGTGCGCAACCACATGGGTCGGACAGTAGCGGCGGCGAGTTATCGTATTCCACCTACGTATGGTGCGTCCAAGGCAGAGTGAACTTTCCCAATGCGGTCGCGAGAATCTCTGCGACCGGCAATTCTGACAGGACCGGTTCGACGGCAGCGCCTGCGTGGCGATATATGTGGGCTCATTTGCGGCCATTCGACCGAAGACATTGAGGCCCTGAGTGTTCGAGTAGTGCAGAAGGTCGAAAAATGCCCGACATTCGGTGACCATGTGTCTCACGCGATGATGCATGTTGTCGATCATGCACACGATCCGTGGGTGTTGCGGGCGGGCTGCAGCACATAGCGTATTCACGACAGGCGGTCGGTCTGCTCGTCTCAATCGGTCGTTTTGGCGATCCTTGAAGCGGTCCGAACGGTTCGATCCGGCGGGAAGCGATCTTTGGGTTCAACGCGCGAGATCGCAGTCGGCATCAAGGCGAGAAATCTCTCGCGGTTCACTATTTGGATCAAGGCCGGCTGGTTGTCATTGACTACCTGCCTTCGTCCAACCAGCAGCTCATGACTGTACGCTTCTCGATCCCGTAGCCCAGCCGTTCGTAGAAGCGGCGAACTTCCTCGTTGTCCTCGCGGATCATCAGCATGACCTTGCGGGCACCGAGTTCCCGCAACCAGGATTCAGCATGGTGCATCAGTCGTTTGCCTAATCGCTGCGCGCGAAACTCCGGCGCAACTGCGACATAGTAGACCCAGCCTCGATGGCCATCATATCCGGCCATGACGCTGCCTGCGATTCCACCACCATCATTCGTGATGGCCAGGAAAATCTCTGATGAGACATTCGTGCGAGCGCTTCCGATGTCGTCGTACGGGTCATTCCAGGGTCGCGTCAGCCCGCAGACGCGCCAAAGTTCCACAACCGCTTCCCCTTCCCCGTCTCGAATCCGGCGAATGGTAAACTCTGTCCGTCCATTGCTTGTTTCGTAGGGCGCAAATTTTGGCATAAATGTCTCCCTTGTTAACTTGGCTTTGACGGCAGCGGCACTTTGGGGCCGGAATAGAGTGGAGGCGGCAGCGGGCGCCTGCACCTGCTCGGTGCCTACGCCTTATGGGCATAGTCCCCGGGAAATTGTGCATGCGTTACAGCACTTAGGAGATCTGCCTCCACGACGCGATTTACCATCCAGTCCTGAGGTGTCTCTGGAGGTGCCTCCTGATTGATCCGTGCCAGCGCGGCCTTGATGCAGCAGATCTGATTGGTCACTGCGACGGAAGGGATGATGATCAGCCCTAGATGCAATTGATCTGGATTTTCGCATAGCTTCCGGAAATCCCTGCCATTGATCGTGATCAGCGTGTGATCGAATTCGTGACAATGGGCCAGCACGTCAGCGTCGGATGCGCCAGACATGTTGACGTCCCTGGTTTGACAGGTCGCGTGCCTGGTGGTCCTGCGAAAGTGCACGGCGGCACTTGCCGATACGCATTCGTCGAAGAAGAGGTTCATGCCGGGGTTACGCGGGCCTCCCAGGGTCGACCCGCCGCCACGGGACGCCCCCGTTCAGGATGCGTGCGTGCGTAGATATCGGCCGCGATGAACGCCTCGCGAGGAATATCGGGATAGTCATCCAGAAGATCATCGATCATGTCGCCGCCTGCCAGCCTCCCGTGGATCGCATAGACCGGGATTCGGGTTCCCTTGATGATGGGGACGCCGCCGAAAATGCCCGGATCCGTGGTGATGTAGCGTTTCCTGTCCGCGAGGTAGGCGTGCGCAACCTCCACCTTCGGACCCGCGATCATTGGAAGATCGAGATGGAGGCCAGGCTCAAGATCGAGTGGTTCAAGGCTTGGGCCAGGCATCTCGCGAATGGCCTTGAACAGAGCCTTTTTCCGTCTCACCGGGACGTCTTTCAGGAACTTTGAATGCCCCACGGCGGCAAAATAGCAGACGGCGTCGACCTCCAGGAACCGGGCGCGCGCTCCGGAAAGCACGGCACGGCGCTTCACTGGCTTCATGATCCCAGTCTCGATCGCTTTCTCGACACTTCGCGTGGGCACTTCCGCGATATGCGCGACCTCATTAACCGTGAGTTCAGACATATCCCCAAACCCTTTCCTCGCTAGGGAAAATATATGCAAATTGCACCGAGACTTCAACCTGGCACATGTAAAGGCCTGAGATGGCCTTGGAGTCTTGCAAACCTGCCTGTGAGCGCGGCACGGAATCGGTGAAGTGCCTGCCGCGTAAGTTGCCCGCAGATCCTCCAGTACACGGATTTTCCCTGGAACCTGCCTGTTTGGGTCAGGATTGCACTTGCGGGAATCGTTGCGGATGGCAGTTTGGGCAGGCCAGGTTTGGCGGCGGCCATTACGTGGACGCGGGTACAGGTTCAATTCTGGCCATCCGTCCGAGGATATCGAGACCCTGCATGTTCCAGAAGTGCAAGAGGTCAATGAATATCCAGTTTTCGGTCAGCTTTTGACCCTCGCGACGGTACATGTCAATCACGCGCATGTCGCCCTCGCGATCAGTTGCCGGCATGCCCATGAATCCGCCGTCATGTCTCAGGGTCAGGTTGGGCCAGCCGACAAGGCCCCCGAAACAGCCTTCGGCAATCATGGCGAGGTCCCTGTTGAATCGCCGCGTCCGGAAGGCACCGCGAAACGGGCCGGAATGCTGCTCGGCATAGCGCGGGATGGTGTAGGTTGCGCCGATCCCCGCAGGTCCCCACCAGACCATGTCTTCGTTCCAGGTCCGACGCAGTTCATCGACCAACGGCTCCGTACGCTCCGCGTCCCAACTGCAGATGTCGTCAAGCATCGCGTTGATGGCTGACAGCGTTGCTTCTCCTTCGGACGGCACCTGGGGGTCATAGAGAAGCCCGTCATGTGTCATGGGCCCGGGCTGCACCAGATGTGCGCCTGTCTGGGGAGCGAAGTGGTTCACGCCTGCCTGCAGCATCAGGTGCGGGATGTCGAAATACATCGCGGTCTCTGCAATGCGTTCGGCTGCGATTCTGTGGAAGGCAGCGTATCGGAGCATTGCAATCTTGCCAGTCGGCCGGATGCCAAGCCAAGGCTCGTCAAACAGCCCCATCAGGTGCCCCATCGTTGCAACCCAGACCGTCTCGAATCCGTCGATCTGGTTGCGTCGGGCAAAGAACAGGTCGAGACGGCGCTGCAAGGACGTCAACGAGGTCTTCAGAGGCACCCAGAACTGTTTGGCCACCCGCTCGCTCCCAATGATCTGGTTGAACGGATGGAATCCTCGCCACACCAGGCCGGGCACGCAGTGCATGGCCATGGCGTCGGCCGTGTCAAACGGTCCGGCACGGTCGAGTTCGCGGTAGAAGGCGCGCACGACCGCTTTTGCGTTCTGCAGTTCGCTCAAGTCCTAGGCACTTCGCGGAGGCGTTCGAGTATGTCGATGCCCTGCATGGCAAAAAAATGCAGGAGATCGATGAATATCCAGTTCTCGGCCAGCAGGTCGCCTTCGCGCCTGTAAAGGTCGACGATGCGCATGTCGCTCGGCCTGTCGTTGGCAGGCATTCCCATGAACCCGCCCGTCGGACGCATGGTCATGCTCGGCCAGCCGAAAAAGCCGCCATAATTGCCCTCGGCAAGCCTTGTCACATGTCCGTTATGCCTGATGAACTCCAATCCCTCTTCGAAAGGAATCGTGTGGCCGCGATGATAACCCTTGAAGAACGCGCTTGCGCCAATCCCGCCCGGGCCGAACCAGCACATGTCAGGCGGCCACCAGCGCTTGAGATGCTCGATCGGCGAAGCAGCCCCGAGGGCTATCAGTTCGTCGATCATGCCGTCGATGAGCTCGATCGTCTTTTGCCAGTCCGCCGGATCCTGCACACCAAGGAGCAACCCGTCATGGGTTCGCGGACCCGGCGTCAGGATCGCCGCGCCGGTCTGCGGCGGGAG
>JAJEGW010000206.1 GCA_022819605.1 Silicimonas sp.
CGCTGGTAGATCCGGCCGGTTTCGGTCCGCGAGAACGGAACGCCGTAGTGCTCAAGCTCGTAGACGGCGGCAGGCGCCTCGCGGGCGAGGTACTCCATCGCGTCGGTGTCGCCCAGCCAGTCGGACCCCTTCACCGTGTCGTACATGTGCCACTGCCAGTGGTCCGGTCCCATGTTGCCGAGCGAGGCCGCGATGCCGCCCTGCGCCGCAACCGTGTGCGAGCGGGTCGGGAAGACCTTCGTGATGCAGGCCGTCCTCAGCCCCTGTTCGGCCATGCCCAGCGTCGCGCGGAGACCCGATCCCCCGGCTCCCACGACTATGCAGTCGAACTCGTGCGTCTCGTAATCGTATGCGGCCATCGGTCTTCCCTATAGAGCGATGCTGGCGATGGCAAAGAGGCCGGCGGCCGCCACCCCGTAGCAGAGGCAGGTCGTCAGGATGACCGTGTACTCCCGGAGAACCCCGTGAACGTAATCCTCGATCACCATCTGGATACCGTTCTTGAAATGCACCAGGCCCACGACGATCATCAGCGCGGCCACGAGGGCCGGAAACGGCTGCGCGAAATACGCCACGACCTCGCCGTGGGGCCTCCCAATCATCGGTCCGAACGTAAAAACGAAGGCGGGAACGAGAAACACCAGGGCGACGCTGGACTTTGTCATGCCCCAGTGCCTGCAGGTGCCCTCGCGGGCCGAGCCGTGGCCCTCTGCGCGCTTGCGGTCGGTCATGTAGCTCATCGGCGCCTCCCTACACGACCAGGACGGTCGCGACGGTCAGGGCGACCGAAAGCACGACGATCGCGATGCCAGTCCTTTCGGCGGTCGCGACTTCAAGCCCGCGGCCCGTGTCCCAGTAGAGATGCCGCAGCCCTGCCAGCGCGTGATACCAGAGCGCCCAGGCCGAGAGCGTCATGATCAGGTCGCCGAGCCATGAGGTCATGAACCCGTCCGCCAGCGCGAACTGCTGCGCCGAGACCGACGCTGCAAGGAACCACCAGACGACGAGAAGCGCCGCCAGGATGAGCGACGTGCCGCTGATGCGCGTCAGGATCGACGTCATCGACGAGATTTGCGGACGGTATACCGTCAGATGCGGCGACAGGGGCCGGTTGCCCCGGTTCACGTCGGCCATGTCGTGGCTCCCGTATCTTGGGCGTCCCGACCTCAATAGCAGAACCGGCGGGCTTGTCACGGCCCCGCGACGCTGCAACACAGGCGCCTTCTAGGAGGGCAACCAAAATCCATGCCCGCATGACACGCCAGATGCGCACCTGCCGCTTCTGCCCGAACCCGCTGCGGCAGGCCACGCCCGGTTCCAAACCGTCAGGCCCGGCCGCAGGGATCCACGGCCAGCAGGATCACCTCAAGGTCTGAGGCGGCAACCGGGCGCCCTGCCCGTGCCGCGTCACGTGGGGATCAGCGCCCAGCAGTCCAGGTCAAGCAAGACGCCGTCCACGTATTTTCCGTCCTCGTCCTTGAGCGCGAACGGGGCCGCCTCGGGCTTGTGCGCGACGAGCCGGAGCCGCAGGGCCCCGATGCCAGGCGTGTCGGTTTCGGCCTTCTCCAGCACTTCGGACCAGCAGCAGATCGTGTCGCCCGCGAAGCACGGCGCGACATGGCTGCCGGCATTCAGGCCCACGATCATCTGTGCGTTCGCGAGCCCGTTGAAGGACAGCGCACGCGCCATGGAGATCACGTGACCGCCATAGATGAGCCGCCGTCCGTCCTCGCGCGACGTGGCGTCGAAATGCACGCGGGCCGTGTTCTGCCAAAGACGGGTTGCCAGCATGTGCTCGGCTTCCTCGATGGTCACCCGGTCGACATGATCGATGGTCTCGCCGACCTCGTAGTCGCCCCAGCGATGCGGCTCTCCCGCATGTCCGTAATCGTAGTCGGCAAATGAAAGCCCTTGGGGAATCACGAGGTCCTGCGGACGAACGCTTTCGGACAGTTCGGGAACCACAGGCTCCGGCACGGGCGTGCCGGGATCGCGCTTGCGCACCATGACCCAGCGGACGTAGCTGAGCACAGCATCGCTCCGCTCGTTCCAGCCGGTCGTGCGAACCCAGATCACGCCCGTCCTGCCGCTCGAGTTCTCCTTCAAGCCGATGACCTCGGAGGTGGCCGCGAGCGTCTCGCCCGGATGGACCGGCACCAGCCAGCGGCCTTCCGCGTAGCCGAGATTCGCCACCGCGTTGAGCGAGATGTCCGGCACCGTGCTGCCGAAGACCGTGTGGAACACGAGCAGGTTGTCCAGCGGACCGTCCAGGCCGCAGGAGCGCGCGAAGGCGGTCGAGGAATTGAACGCGTGCCGGGACGGGTAGAGCGCGTGATAGAGCGCCCTCTCGCCGTCGCCCAAGGTGCGGGGAACCGCGTGAAGGATCGTGTCCCCGACCCGGAAGTCCTCGAAGAACTTTCCCTGGCTCGCTTTCACGTCACCCTCCAGGCACCGGTTGCGGGCGCGGATTCTCGTTCCGCATCTTCGCGCCCCTGGTCATCCTGCCGCCCGTTCGGCAATGGCTTCCGCCTTGGCAAGGACGGCTCGGGCCGTTTCGACATGAAGGTTCTCGACGATCCGCCCGTCTACAACGGCCACCGCCTCGCCGCGCGCGATGGCGTCGTCGTATGCCTCGATCTGCCGTCTCGCAAGTTCAGTTTCCGCGTCGCTCGGCGCGAAGACCGCGTTGGCAACGCCGATCTGCGATGGATGAATCAGGGACTTGCCGTCCATGCCGAGCGTCCTGCCCTGTTCGCATTCGGCCCGGAGACCCTCCTCGTCCCTGAAGGCGTTGTACACGCCGTCAACGCATGCAATGCCGGCGGCCCGTGCCGCGAGAAGCACGGTCTGAAGCGCCGTCATCATCGCCATCCGGTCGCCTCCCGTGGCGCAGCCGATCTCCTTGGCGAGGTCGTTCGTTCCGAGAACAAAGCCTTCGACCGATGGCAGCGCGGCAATGTCGAGCGCTTTCAGAACGCCGCGCGGAGTTTCCATCATGCACCAGACAGGCGTTCCGGACACGAGGGCTGCAACCTCTTCGACCTGCCCGGGATTTTCCGCCTTGGGCAGGAGCAGGGCATCGCACTCCATGCCGGCAACGGCCCGTGCGTCAGCTTCGCCCCATTCGGTGTCGGTTCCGTTGATGCGCACAATTCGCTGCCTGTGCCCGAAATCCCCGGCATCGAGGGCGCGGGCAAGAGTCTCGCGGGCTGCGGGCTTTTCTGCAGGTGCAACCGCGTCCTCGAGATCAAATATGATCGAGTCGACATCGAGCGTCCCGACTTTTTCGAGGGCTCGGGTCTTCGAAGCGGGCACGTAGAGAACGGAGCGGCAGAGCCTTTGCGGAGCGACCATTGAACCTTCCTTGATCGAGAGGACCGGACTTGCGCGCAACCTGCACGTCTCGTCCGGCGCCTGCAACCCGGATACCTGCGGCAGAAAGGCCCATCCCGCGACGGAATGGCCTGTCTGCATTGACGAATCCTGCCGCGCGTGACCCGCGTATTGCTGTCCTCGGCCGGACACGTGACTTGAAACCGCAACGGAGACTCACTAGCACACGCTACAGCCAGACTGACATCACATGGATTGGAGACTCTCATGGCCAGACCAAGGATCGCCCTCATCGGTGCAGGCCAGATCGGCGGAACGCTCGCGCACCTCGCCGCAATCAAGGAAATGGGTGACGTCATCCTCTTCGACATCGTCGAAGGCACGCCGCAGGGAAAGTCGCTCGACATCGCCGAGGCCGGCCCGGTCGCGGGTTTCGACGCAAGCCTCAAGGGTACCAACGATTATGCCGACATAGCCGGTGCCGATGTCTGCATCGTCACGGCAGGCGTTCCCCGCAAGCCGGGCATGAGCCGCGACGACCTTCTCGGCATCAACCTGAAGGTCATGAAGGCCGTCGGCGACGGCATCAAGGCGCATGCGCCCGATGCGTTCGTGATCTGCATCACCAACCCCCTCGATGCCATGGTCTGGGCATTGCGCGAGTATTCCGGACTGCCGCACGCCAAGGTCTGCGGCATGGCCGGCGTCCTTGACAGCGCGAGGTTCCGCCACTTCCTCAGTCTCGAGTTCGAAGTCTCGATGAGGGATGTCACCGCATTCGTCCTCGGTGGTCACGGCGACACGATGGTCCCGCTCGTCAGGTATTCCACGGTCGGCGGCATCCCGCTGCCCGATCTTGTCGAAATGGGCTGGACGACCCAGGAGAGGCTTGACGCCATCGTGCAGCGCACGCGTGACGGCGGCGCAGAAATCGTGGGCCTGCTCGGCACAGGCTCCGCCTTCTACGCGCCGGCCACGAGCGCCATCGAGATGGCGGCTTCCTATCTCGGGGACCAGAAGCGCTTGCTGCCCTGCGCCGCGCATGTCGACGGCGCCTTCGGATTGACGGACATGTATGTCGGCGTCCCCACTGTCATCGGCGCGGGCGGCATCGAGCGCATCGTGGAGATCGACCTGTCCGAGGAGGAACGGGCCATGTTCGACAAGTCCGTCAAGGCCGTCGCGGGTCTTGTCGAAGCCTGCAAGGGAATTGACAGCGGACTAGAGTGAGGCCGATTCCAGAGCCGCGGCCTGACTGGTGAATGCGCAACGCGGGGCTTCGACAGCCCCGCAGCGCGAATCCGGAAAGATGTCGTCAGGCAGCAGTTCCCGACTCGGGAAGCGGGAAACGCCTGCACGAGGCAAGAGTCGGAGACCCCGTGGGCAGCAAGTTGTATCGATCCCGACCCGGATACGACCGAAATCTCCAACCCTCACGAGGCCGAGGGAGCCTGCAGCCCGGTGTGGAAACTTTGGGGAATTATATACTTGACTGAAAACCGTGTCTCGGCTAGAGTCCGAATCAGTCAAAGAGGCAAGGCATGACGAAGGCGCCAGGAAAGCACTACCGCGAAGGCATCAGCATCATGGAACTGACCGACATGTTCCCGACCGAGGACTCGGCGCGGGACTGGTTCGAGTCTGTTGTTTGGCCCGAAGGCCGCTACTGCCCGCGCTGCGGCTGCACGCATACCAAGGTCGCCGCCAAGACTTCCGGCCTGCCCTATTACTGTCACGGCTGCCATGAAGCCTTCTCCGTCAAGATCGGCACGGCACTGGAACGGTCTAGGGTTCCGCTCCGCAAGTGGGTCTTTGCGATCTATCTCGAAATGACCTCGCTGAAAGGCGTGTCCAGCATGAAGCTGCACCGCGACATCAAGGTCACTCAGAAGACCGCCTGGTTCATGCTCCAGCGTATCCGCGAAGCCTGGGCCGGAGAAGCCGAAGAAGTGTTCAAGGGTCCGGTCGAGGTTGACGAGACCTACTTCGGCGGCAAGAGAGCCAACATGTCCAAGGCCAAGCGGAAAGCATTGAAGGAAGCCGGAGCCGGACGTGGTTCAGTGGGCAAGACTGCCGTGCTGGGCATCAAGGATCGCGAGACCAACCAAGTCGCCGCACGGGTCGTCCAGTCGACCGACGCGCCGACGCTGCAAGGTTTCGTGGAAGGCGTCACGGACGAAGCCGCGAAGGTCTACAGCGACGAAGCCGCCGCCTACAAAGGCATTGACCGTGACCACGAATGGGTCAACCATAGCGTCGGCGAGTACGTCCGCGAGATGGCGCACACGAACGGAATGGAGTCGTTCTGGTCCATGCTCAGGCGCGGATATCAGGGAGTCTACCACAAAATGAGCGCGAAGCACTTGCAACGTTACGTTGACGAGTTTGCGGGACGCCACAACATCAGAGAGGCAGGGACAATGAAGCAGATGCAGAAAGTCGTCGCGCGGATGGTCGGGAAGCGGATCATGTATCGCGATCTGATCGCGGACAACGGGCTTTCGTCCGGGGCTAGGTCGTGAGACTGGACCTCATTCATGAGCCGACAGTCAAGAGAGTGGTTCGCAACGGGTCGGCGACCAATGATCTGACATTCAGCGCGTACACGGATGGAAACGACCGCGTGTTTCCTCGCGTCCTGCGTCTCTATGTCCCCAAGGGAAGCGTTGTTGCTGATGTGACCTACGGGAAAGGCGTTTTTTGGCGACAAATCCCCGAGGGCGAATACGAACTTCGGCCGTCGGACATTCAGGAAGGCATTGACTGCCGAGACTTGCCCTATGCCGATGGCGAAATCGATTGCGTTGTTCTGGATCCTCCATACATGCACTCACCGGGAGGCACGGCACACACTGTCCATACTCCGTTTGAAGAACACTACCGGAACAATGGAAGCGGTCGGCAAACCGAGAGCAAGTATCATCAGGCAGTCGTTGAGCTGTATCGGGATGCGTCAAGGGAAGCGTATCGGGTCTTGCGAGACCGGGGCGTCCTGATCGTCAAATGCCAGGATGAAGTTTGTTCCAACCGTCAGAACTTCACGCATGTTGAAATCATGCAGGACTGCACAGACATGGGGTTTGAGTGTGAAGACCTGTTTGTTGTCGTTCGACAGAACAAGCCAGGCGTTAGCCGCGCCGTGCGGCAGGTCCATGCTCGCAAGAACCATTCCTACTTTCTTGTCTTCTGGAAACGGCAGGGCAAGGGAATGTGGGAGGCTCCGAAGTGACACCCGTCGAGTTGATGGCGCAGATCATTTCCGAACATGCGCCAGAGGACATATGGGAAGGCTCGCCTTTGGTCGGGTATCGCAAGTTGGGCAATACGAATCGGGGCGAAATCGGGGAGGAATTTGTCCGTCGCTATCTCCGTTCTCACGGAATAACCACGGGCAACGGCAATCGGGCGTCCAAGACGGACATGCGGGTCGGCAAAGTCAGGTTCGAGGTCAAGACGGCTTCACTTGGCGCGAAGGGAACATTCCAGTTCAATCACGTGCGGCTGGATCGGCAGTATGAATTCCTCCTGTGTCTTGGCATTTGCCCGCACGAACTCGTTTTCAACATGTGGCGGAAGGGTGAAGTTGCCGAGGAAGTTGCTGGCCACTTGGTTCGCATGGCCGAGGGTCAAGCCGTCACCTACAAGATCACGAAGAAGCGGGATGATCTTCTGCCGATTGATCGCTTGGCAGACGCGATCCGGCAAACAGGAGCAACGAAATGAGCAATGGACCGAGACGGGAACCCGAAATCCGGAACCCGCGCTACGCTGGCGCTACGCCGGCGATGGTGGCCCGCGCACTCGGGCGCCGGGAAGTGGAACGACAGTCCGGGGAGTCTGATTCCGAGTTGTGCCGCGAACCAAGCGCAGATGGCGAGTTTCAGTCAGGTATATAATCCCCAAACTTTGGGGGAGTTCGCCGAAAAAAAATGCATATTGCGATACCGTCGCGACAGGATTATGTCTTAGGGTATTATAAATTAATACCGGGGAAATACATGACCACAGTGCGCCCTGTTGCCGTGAAGCTGGACTCTGACATTCGGTCACGCATCCAGGAGCTTGCAAAGGCCCGGGACCGCACCCCCCATTACCTGATGCGAGAGGCTGTCAGCCAGTATGTGGAGCGCGAGGAAAGGCGCGAGGCAATGCGTCAGGATGCGCTCCGGGCTTGGGCGGCCTATCAGGAGAGCGGATTGCACGTGACCCATGACGAAGCTGACGCCTGGATGGCTGAGCTGGAAACGGGAAACGACGTGGGACCGCCTGAATGTCACGACTGATCTGGACGCCGGAGGCCCTGCAAGACGTCCACCGCTGCTATCGGTTCCTTGCTCCCAAGAACCCGTTGGCGGCATCTCGTGCCGTCAGCGCAATTCGGGAAGGGATGCTGATCATCGCGGAGCATCCCGGCGCCGGTCGCCCGGTTGACGGGATGGACCCGGAATTTCGAGAATGGCCCATCGCGTTTGGCGACAGCGGTTATCTCGCGCTCTACCGTCTGGATGGAGAACATGCCGTGGTGGTGGCCATCAGGCATCAACGTGAGGCGGGGTATTCCTGAGATGCTTCCGCGCGCGTCAAGGCCGCAGCCAACGCCTGAATCAGCTTGTGGTTGACAGCGGTTGGAGCGCTGGCGCGCCGCGACGGCATCCGCACCATTACGGACGGAATGACGGCGGCCAATCAGTTCAGGTTAACCAGTGCCGCGCCGGCCAAAGCTAGCTATTTGACCGACGGGGCGACACGGGACATCCGCATCCGCAATCGCACCATCCGACTGAAGCATGCCGCGCCGGCTGTCATGGCTTGGGCTGGACGGCCCGCAGGACCAGTCGTGCAGGCGCTGCGTTGGCTCGGACCAATGGCGGCGTTGGATGCTCACGTGGTTTCGACGCTGCGACGCACCTTGCCGGATGACGTGGAGAATGACCTCGCCCGCAACAAGTCAGGCCTGCCGGGCTGGGCAGCCCAACTCGTGCACAGCCTCACCGAACTCTCCTTCGGACGTCTGGCATTGCACCTCTCCGAGGCGAAGGCCGGCGCACAAGAACGTGGATCTGTCCAAAGCGG
Source organism: Silicimonas sp. (assembly GCA_022819605.1). GTDB lineage: Bacteria > Pseudomonadota > Alphaproteobacteria > Rhodobacterales > Rhodobacteraceae > JAJEFO01. Next base: position 8,407 of record JAJEGW010000206.1, read on the forward strand.
TCCGCGGATGAATCGGCACTGCGGCCGATGCAGGAGCAAGTTCATGTGCCAAGATGTAGGCTAATTCAAAGTCGCGTTTTGATTTAGCCTAAAACGCCGTACTTTTCGGAACATGATCACACGTGACCTTTCCCCGAAGCTGGCGGAGGCGGCGCAGTAGCTGAATACAAACTCCCAAACTCCCGACCTTCCTCCCATCAAGAAGTTCCGGAGTGTTCCGGACATTCTCTTTACCACGCTTCTTAACTTCATCTCAATTGAGATACAGATTTCCGTTGAGACAAAGGAGGACATGCCATGCCTGCCCAGACTTCAATGCTTCACGTTCGGGTGGACGAACGGCTCAAAGCACAGGCAGCCGACGCGCTTGCCGGTGTTGGCCTGACACTTTCTGATGCAGTCCGAATCCTGCTGACCCGCATTGCCGCCGAAGGCGGCCTGCCCGCCGGTCTGACCGCAGATCCCAGCGCCTACGACGAATGGTTCAGGACCAAAGTGCGCGAGGCGTTGGCAGACAAGCGCCCGGCAAAGCCGCACGAACAGGTGATGCACGAAGCCAGAGCGCTGGTCGACGGGAAACGCCGTGCCTGAGCTAGAATGGAAGGAAACGGCGGTCGCCGATCTGATGTCAATCGTTGATTGGATTTCCGATGACAACCCCGCCGCAGCCTTGGCCCTGATGGCAGAGATAGAAGGCAAGGTCGCTCACCTTCCTGCCAACCCGAAGCGCGGCCGTCCCGGATGGGTTTAGGGCACCAGGGAACTGATCGTCCGCCCGAACTACATCGTGATCTATGCCGAGACGCCGGAAACCGTCACCGTTCTGCGCGTTCTCCACGCCGCCCGGAAATGGCCATGACGACCGGCCCGTCCGAATACTGAACAGGGTGCCGGCGGGCGGGCGGCAATGACCAGATTGGCGACCAATCGGTGGTCCCCGTTCGCGACTCTCTGGGGGCACTCGTGGCCGTTGCCTGCTCCGGACGGCACCAATTCAACGCGGCATTGATTCAGGGGGCGGAATTGGCGCCATGTCGGCTCTTTCCGATTCAATTGGCTTTCTCAAGCATCCAAGGTAGTCACTGCACAGACAGGAGTTCACAGCATGCAGAAAGTTCAAGGATTCGGCGGGTTCTTCTTTCGGGCCCTGGACCCGGAGGGCCTTGCAAACTGGTATCGGGATCACCTTGGCATCGATCCGGCCCCGACGAACATGGACATGACGCCCTGGAGATCCGACGCCGGTGTCACGGTCTTCTCGCCATTCGCTGCGGACACGGACTATTTCTCGTCGGACAAGACCTTCATGCTAAACTTTCGTGTCGCAGACCTGGATGCAATGATCGCGCAACTGACGTCCGCAGGCATAGAGGTCAGCGACGAAAGCGAGATGGAGGGCATTGGCCGCTTTGCGCGCATCCATGACCCCGAAGGCAACGCCATCGAGCTTTGGGAACCTGTGTCGTGATCCTCGAAACTAGGCTTTCTTTGCCAGATTCAGCCCTTAAGGCGACAGACACCGCCACGATCCGAAAAAGCGTCAGGTGGAATGAAATGTCAGCTGCAGGCAATCACTGTGGACAAGGCATCGGGAACTTGGGACTCCCATTGGTCAAACATAGGGGGCCTGCAACTCTGCCTTGAACCAAATTGACGGTCGGATGGACTGGCATCAGATTTCCCAAGCTGCCGAGGATCTGGCTTCCCGAAGTCTCGCACGCGCCATAGTCCAAGCAGCGGGGTCACGCCAACGGCCGATGAAGGGAGCGTTACGCACAGCTTGAGTCACATTTCGGCACTGCCGTGCAGTTGATGCTGAATGGCCAGACCGTGTGGGCGCGTGCGTCCGTATGCGAGATGGGCCATGGCACGTGACGAAACCTTTGCCCCGCACCCCGGGCTGGAATTGAGCGCAAATTACCTCTTGTCGATTTCATAGAGAAGTTCGACGTCTCGGGCATCTTCCTCGCTGTCAATGTATGTCTCGAAAATGTAGCCCTCGATCGTGGTTTCCGCTACGCCGATAAACTCTCTGCCATCTTCGCTGCTTCGGTACAGCCGCAAGTAGAGCCGCCCGTCTCGGCATGTTGACACTCCTTGGATCGAGAAAGCCTCTACTGATGCTTCGTACTTGCGCTTCCAGTCTTCAACCTCGCATTCCTGAGCTTGAATCGCAGTCGGCAACACGGCCAGAAACAGGGCGATCAGCAATTTCATGGCAATTCCTCCCACCAGGATTCTACGGCACTGGCCGGTGCCATCACGTTGCAGGGATATGCGTAGTTGGCTTGCAAACGCAATCATCTGGGTCGATGACATTTGGAAGCGTCCAGTTCAGGGAACATGCGAACTGGCATCAAAGACTACACACAGAAATGCGTCGAGCGAAAATTGCGTTGGCGATAGGCGGCGCCAATTTCGCCCGGGAGGGTTGCCTGCGCCTACTTGAGGCCACGATTATACCTCATGTGATCACACAAAAAATTCAGTGATCACAAAACCAAGACATTTTGACTTAATCTCAAATAACCTGTTGATCGCACGACGCTATGGGTGTTCTTGGGCAAGGCCGCATCGAACAAATTCCATGGTCAGGGGGTTGCGTTGAACATTCACGAGTATCAGGCAAAGGCGCTGCTGCGCGATGCGGGAGCCCCGGTATCCGACGGACGCGTGGTCCTGAAAGCGGAGGACGCGAAGACCGCAGCAGGCGCGCTGGACGGCCCGGCCTGGGTCGTGAAGGCACAGATACACGCAGGCGGACGCGGCAAAGGCTCCTTCAAGGAACCGGACGCCGGAGAGAAGGGCGGCGTGCGAATCGCCGGTTCCGCGCAGGAGGCCGCCAACGAAACCCGCCGCATGCTGGGCCGAACGCTGGTCACCAAGCAGACCGGACCGGCCGGAAAGCAGGTCAACCGGATTTACATCGAGGACGGCTCCACGATCGATCGCGAGATGTACCTCGCCCTCCTAGTCGATCGCGGCACCAGTCGCGTCAGCTTCGTCGCGTCGACCGAGGGCGGCATGGACATCGAGGAGGTCGCGGAGGCAACCCCGGAGAAGATCCTCTCCTTCAGCGTCGATCCCGCGACGGGATACCAGGCCTTCCACGGTCGACGGATCGCCTTCGCGCTCGGTCTAGAAGGAGCCCAGGTCAAGCAATGCGTCAGGCTGATGGGCCAGCTCCACGACCTCTTCGTCTCCAGGGACATGGAGATGCTGGAAATCAACCCGCTGATCGTGACCGGCGAGGGTGACCTGAAATGCCTCGACGCCAAGATGGGATTCGACTCGAACGCCCTCTACCGCCAACCCGACATCGCCGAGCTCAGGGATGCGACCGAAGAGGATCCCAAGGAGCTCGAAGCATCGAAGCATGACCTCAACTACATTGCGCTCGACGGCGAGATCGGCTGCATGGTGAACGGCGCAGGCCTCGCCATGGCCACCATGGACATCATCAAGCTCTACGGCTCCGAACCCGCCAACTTCCTCGACGTGGGCGGAGGCGCAACCAAGGAGAAGGTGACCGAGGCGTTCAAGATCATCACCTCGGACCCGAACGTGAAGGGCATTCTCGTCAACATATTCGGCGGCATCATGCGCTGCGACATCATCGCCGAAGGCGTCGTCGCCGCCGTGAAGGAAGTCGGCCTCAAGGTGCCGCTCGTGGTCCGCCTCGAAGGCACGAATGTCGAGGACGGCAAGCAGATCATCGAATCCTCCGGTCTCGACGTGATCGCCGCCGACAACCTGAAGGACGGGGCCGAGAAGATCGTAAAGGCCGTGAAGGGTTGAGACATGATCAAGGCGGCGGGCCGGAATCCCCGGGGGCCCGCTTCCGCAAGAGGAACGAGCCGGGCTTGAATGGGACAGTGTAGTGGCGGTACTTATTGACAGGAACACCAGGGTGATCTGCCAGGGCCTGACCGGCAGCCAGGGAACGTTTCACTCGCAGCAGGCGATCGATTACGGCACCAAGATGGTGGGCGGCGTGACCCCCGGCAAGGGCGGCCAGGATCACATCGGCCTGCCAGTCTTCGACTCGGTTCACGAGGCGCGCGCCGCGACCGGCGCCAACGCGACGGCGATCTACGTGCCGCCGCCCTTCGCCGCAGACGGCATTCTCGAGGCCATCGACGCGGGCATGGAAGTGATCGTCGCAATCACCGAAGGAATTCCCGTGCGCGACATGATGAGGGTGAAGCGCGCCCTGCAGGACGGAACGTCCGTCCTCGTCGGCCCGAACTGCCCCGGCGTCATCACGCCCGAGGAATGCAAGATCGGCATCATGCCCGGCCACATCCACAAGAAAGGCTCCGTCGGCGTCGTGTCGCGATCCGGCACGCTGACATACGAGGCCGTGAAGCAGACCACGGATGTCGGCCTGGGCCAGTCCACCTGCGTCGGCATCGGCGGCGACCCGATCAAGGGAACCGAACACGTTGACGTGCTGGAATGGTTCCTGGCCGACGACGAGACGCAATCGATCATGATGATCGGCGAAATCGGCGGCAGCGCAGAAGAGGACGCGGCCCAGTTCCTCAAGGACGAGGCGAAGCGCGGCCGCACTAAGCCCGTCGCAGGGTTCATCGCCGGCAGGACAGCCCCTCCGGGCCGCCGCATGGGTCACGCCGGCGCCATCGTCGCCGGCGGCAAGGGCGGTGCCGACGACAAGATCGAGGCCATGCGCTCTGCAGGCATCGTCGTGGCGGACAGCCCGTCCGGCCTCGGCGAGGCAATGCTGGAAGCGATCGGGTAGCGCCATGGAACGCGGCACGAGGTTCCCGGCCCTGCTGCACCGCATCCTGCCTCTCGGGCGGCACGCTGCCGTTGTGCGCGACGCCCATCTGCAATTTGCCAAGCCCGAACCTGGGCCTTGGCCGAACGTCAATTCCCGCCCGCAACTTCACATCCGAACTGGAGGTTTGCCATGACCGAGCAATCCCCGAATGACATCTTCAAGGCGTCCAGCTTTCTTCAAGGCCACAACGCCGCATATGTCGAACAGCTTTACGCGCGCTATGCCGGCAACCCGAACGCGGTGGACGAAGGCTGGCGCCTGTTCTTCCGCGAGCTCGGCGACGCGGAAGCGGACGCACGGGCCGAGGCGGCGGGACCGAGCTGGGCCCGGTCCGACTGGCCGCCCGCTCCCTGCGACGAGCTGACAGCAGCGCTCGACGGGCAGTGGGGCGATCTCGGCCCCGCCGCGCAGAAGCAGGCCGGAGACAAGATCGCGGCCAAGGCAGCGGAAGCCGGGGTCAGGCTCTCGGACGAACAGGTGCGCCGCGCAGTGCTCGATTCGGTTCGCGCGCTCATGCTGATCCGGGCCTACCGGATCCGCGGCCATCTCGTCGCGAACCTTGATCCTCTCGGCATGCGCGACGAGGTACCCCACCCGGAGCTCGATCCCAGGTCCTACGGCTTCACCAGGGACGACATGGACCGGCAGATCTTCATCGACAACGTCCTCGGGCTGGAAACCGCCTCGATACGCGAGATTGTCGCGCTCGTGAAACGGACCTATTGCGGCACCTTCGCCCTGCAGTACATGCACATCTCCGACCCCGAGCAGGCTTCCTGGCTCAAGGAGCGGATCGAGGGCCTCGGCAAGGAGATCGCCTTCACCCAGAACGGCAGGAAGGCGATCCTGAACAAGCTCGTGGAAGCCGAAGGGTTCGAGAAGTTCCTGCACGTCAAGTACACCGGAACCAAGCGATTCGGCCTTGACGGCGGCGAGAGCCTGATCCCCGCAATGGAGCAGGTCATCAAGCGGGGCGGTGCCCTCGGTGTCGAGGAGATCGTCATCGGCATGCCTCACAGAGGCCGGCTGAGCGTCCTGGCGAACGTGATGGGCAAGCCGTTCCGGGCGATATTCAACGAGTTCCAGGGCGGCAGCTTCAAGCCGGAAGAAGTCGACGGTTCCGGCGACGTCAAGTACCATCTCGGCGCGTCCTCGGACCGGGAGTTCGACGGCAACACCGTGCACCTGAGCCTGACCGCGAACCCGAGCCATCTCGAGGCGGTGAACCCGGTCGTGCTCGGCAAGGTGCGCGCCAAGCAGGACCAGATCAGCGACACCGGGCGCGCGAAGGTCCTTTCGATCCTCCTCCACGGAGACGCCGCCTTCGCCGGCCAGGGGGTCGTTGCGGAATGCTTCGGCCTGTCAGGCTTGAGGGGCCACAAGACCGGGGGGACGATCCACATCATCGTGAACAACCAGATCGGCTTCACGACGGCGCCGCATTTCAGCCGCTCAAGCCCATATCCCACCGACATCGCGCTGATGGTCGAGGCACCGATATTCCATGTCAACGGCGACGACCCGGAAGCGGTCGTTCACGCCGCACGCGTCGCGACCGAGTTCCGCCAGAAGTTCGGCAAGGACGTGGTGATCGACATGTTCTGCTATCGCCGCTTCGGACACAACGAAGGCGACGAGCCGATGTTCACCAACCCGATCATGTACAAGCGGATCAAGCACCACAAAACGACTCTTTCGCTGTACACTGATCGCCTCGTGCAGGACGGCCTCATTCCCGAGGGCGAGATCGAAGACATGAAGGCGGCTTTCCAGGCACGCCTGAACGAGGAGTTCGAGGCCGGCAAGGCCTACCGGCCGAACAAGGCCGACTGGCTGGACGGGCGCTGGAGCCATCTCGACAAGGAAGGCAAGAGCTACCAGCGCGGCAAGACCGCGATAACGAAGTCCACGATGACGGAAATCGGGCGCGCGCTCACGACGGCGCCAAAGGGCTTCCCCATTCACCGGACGGTCGACCGGCTGCTGGACACAAGGCGCGAGATGTTCAAGACCGGCGAGGGTTTCGACTGGGCCACGGGCGAGGCGCTGGCCTTCGGGTCGCTCCTGACCGAGGGCTGTCCGGTACGTCTTTCAGGCCAGGATTCAACGCGTGGAACGTTCAGCCAGCGCCATTCGGGATTCGTCAACCAGGAGACCGAGGAACGGCACTACCCGCTGAACAACATCCGCGCGGGGCAGGCGCATTACGAGGTGATCGATTCCATGCTCTCGGAATACGCCGTCTGCGGATTCGAATACGGCTACTCGCTTGCCGAGCCAAGTTCGCTGGTGCTCTGGGAAGCGCAGTTCGGCGACTTCGCCAACGGTGCACAGATCATGTTCGACCAGTTCGTTTCGTCCGGCGAGCGGAAGTGGCTCAGGATGAGCGGACTCGTCCTCCTGCTGCCGCACGGCTTCGAGGGCCAGGGCCCGGAGCATTCCAGCGCCCGGCTTGAACGGTTCCTGCAGATGTGCGCAGAGGACAACTGGATCGTCGCCAACTGCACCACGCCGGCGAACTACTTCCACATTCTCCGGCGCCAGATGCACCGCTCCTTCCGCAAGCCGCTCGTGCTGATGACGCCGAAGTCGCTCCTGCGCCACAAGCTGGCCGTCAGCGACAGGGCGGACTTCATCACCGGATCGAGCTTCCACCGCGTGCTTTGGGACGATGCCCAAAAGGGGCGCTCCGACACGACGCTCGTGCCGGACAAGAAGATCCGACGCGTCGTGATGTGTTCGGGCAAGGTCTACTTCGATCTCCTCGATGAACGCGATTCACGCGGCATCGAAGACATCTACCTCCTGCGCGTCGAGCAGTTCTACCCGTTCCCCGCCCAGGCGACCGTCAAGGAACTGAAGCGGTTCCCGAACGCGGAATTCGTCTGGTGCCAGGAGGAGCCCAAGAACCAGGGCGCGTGGACCTACATGGAACCGAACATCGAATGGGTGCTGACACGCATCAACGCTAAGGTCAAAAGGCCGAAATACGTTGGCCGCACCGCCAGCGCGTCGACGGCGGCGGGCCTCGCGTCCTCTCACAAATCGCAACAAGCAGCGCTCGTGAACGAAGCGCTGACTCTGGGAGGCTAGATCATGTCTACTGAAGTTCGAGTGCCCGCCCTGGGCGAAAGCGTGACCGAAGCCACCGTCGCGACCTGGTTCAAGCAGCCGGGCGAGCAGGTGTCGGTCGACGAGATGCTCTGCGAGCTGGAAACCGACAAGGTGACCGTCGAAGTGCCGTCACCTGCTGCAGGCAAGCTGGCGGAGATCGTTGCGGCGGAAGGCGCGACGGTCGCGCCAGACGCGCTGCTCGCGACCTTGAGCGCAGCCGACGGCGCAGCACCAGCGCCAGCCGGGACCGATGCCGCGCCGGCCGCGACGACCGCTGCTTCGACAGGCGAGGGCAAGGGGAACGGGCAGGCCGTTGACGTCGTCGTGCCTGCGCTGGGCGAAAGCGTGACCGAGGCGACGGTATCGACCTGGTTCAAGGCGGCAGGGGACGCGGTCGCCGCTGACGAGATGCTCTGCGAACTGGAGACCGACAAGGTTTCGGTCGAGGTTCCCGCCCCGGTCGCGGGGATCCTGGCGGAAGTCCTGAAGGGCGAAGGCGAGACCGTCGAGGCCGGCGGCAAACTCGCCGTGATGGCAGCCGGCGAAGGCGCCGCTACTGCCGCGCCCGCCGCCCAGCCTGCAGCGGCGGAAGCCGGGCCAGCGACGGGACGAAAAGGCGAAGACGCTCCCTCCGCCAGGAAGATGATGGCCGAGGCAGACCTTTCGTCCGACCAGGTTTCCGGCACCGGACGGGACGGACGCGTGATGAAGGAAGACGTCCTGAAGGCGATCTCCGCACCGGCCGAGCCGGACGTTCCGGCGCAGGCGGCGCGGGCACCGGTCGCGGTCGAGGACGCGGCGCGGGAAGAGCGCGTCAAGATGACTCGCTTGCGCCAGACCATCGCGCGACGACTGAAGGACGCCCAGAACACGGCCGCCGTGCTGACCACCTACAACGAGGTGGACATGTCGGCAGTGATGACGCTCCGGCAGGAATACAAGGATCTCTTCGAAAGGAAGCACGGCGTGAAGCTCGGCTTCATGTCCTTCTTCACGAAGGCTTGCTGTCACGCCCTTGTGGAGGTTCCTGAAGTCAATGCGGAGATTGACGGGACCGACATCGTCTACAAGAGCTTCGTGCACATGGGCATCGCCGTCGGCACGCCAAGCGGCCTCGTCGTGCCGGTGGTGCGCGATGCCGACCGGATGAGCTTTGCAGGCATCGAGAAGCGGATCAACGAGCTCGGCGCGCGGGCTCGTGACGGAAAGCTCTCGATGGCGGAAATGCAGGGAGGGACCTTCACGATCTCGAACGGCGGCGTCTACGGCTCGCTGATGAGTTCGCCGATCCTGAACCCGCCGCAATCCGGCATCCTTGGCATGCACAAGATCCAGGAGCGCCCCGTCGCCGTGAAGGGCGAAGTCGTCATTCGCCCGATGATGTACCTCGCCCTGTCCTACGATCATCGAATCGTGGACGGAAAGGGCGCCGTCACGTTCCTTGTCCGCGTGAAGGAAGCGCTCGAGGACCCGCGACGTCTCCTGATGGATCTTTGACCAACCCGCTCGCTTGAAGAAGAGCCGCGCTTCCGAGACCGGTTACTCCGGAGCGGGCCCAGGGAAGGAAACCTGACATGGCCAGTTATGACGTCATCGTGATAGGCAGCGGACCGGGCGGATACGTTTGCGCGATCCGTTGCGCCCAGCTGGGCCTCAAGACCGCTTGCGTCGAGGGCAGGGAAACGCTGGGCGGCACCTGCCTGAACGTCGGATGCATCCCGTCGAAAGCCCTGCTTCACGCGACCGGAATGCTGCATGAAGCCGAAGAGAACTTCGGCAAGATGGGACTCAAGACGTCGAAGCCAAGCGTCGACTGGAAGGCGATGCTTGCCTACAAGCAGAACACGATCGACGCGAACACAAAGGGGATCGAGTTCCTGTTCAAGAAGAACGGGATCGACTGGCTGAAGGGCTGGGCAAGCGTTCCCGAGGCCGGCAAGGTCAAGGTGGGCGAAACCGTTCACGAAGCGGGCAACATCGTCGTCGCCACGGGATCCGAGGCGTCCTCTCTGCCTGGTGCGGAAGTCGACGAGAAGGTCGTCGTGACGTCGACCGGCGCACTGGAGCTTCCGAAGATTCCCAAGAGGATGGTCGTGATCGGCGCAGGCGTGATCGGGCTGGAACTTGGCTCGGCCTACAAACGGCTGGGCACGGAGGTGACCGTCGTCGAGTTCCTGAACGCCGTCACGCCGGGGATGGACGGCGAGATCCAGAAAACCTTCCAGAGAACCCTCAAGAGGCAGGGGCTCAAATTCGTGATGGGCGCGGCCGTGCAAAAGGTCGATGCGACGAAGACCAGGGCAAAGGTGACCTACAAGCTTCGCAAGGACGAAAGCGAGCACGTGCTCGACGCTGATGTCGTCCTGGTCGCGACCGGGCGAAAGCCCTTCACGGAAGGCCTTGGTCTCGACGCCATCGGAATCGAGATCGCGGAAAACGGCCTGGTCCGCACCGACGGACGCGGGAAGACCAGCGTCGACGGCATCTGGGCGATCGGTGACGCCACGGACGGTCCCATGCTGGCGCACAAGGCGGAAGACGAGGGCATGGCCGTGGCCGAGTGCATCGCGGGCCAGGCCGGCCACGTGAACTACGACGTCATTCCGTCCGTGATCTACACGCATCCCGAAGTCGCATGCGTCGGACAGACCGAAGAGCAGCTCAAGGATGCGGGGCGGTCATTCAAGGTCGGCAAGTTCCCCTTCATGGGCAACGGGCGCGCCAAGGCGAATTTCGCCGCCGATGGGTTCGTGAAGCTTCTCGCGGACAGCGAGACCGACCGGCTTCTCGGCGCCCATATCATCGGACCGATGGCCGGAGACCTGATCCACGAAATCTGCGTGGCGATGGAATTCGGCGCGGCGGCGGAAGACGTGGCGCGCACCTGTCATGCACACCCGACCTTCTCCGAGGCGGTCAGGGAGGCTGCGCTGGCCTGTGGGGACGGACCCATTCACGTCTGACCGCAGCCAGTCAGACGTCACTCCTGCGGGTTGCGGGATCCTTCCGGCAGGTCACGTTCATGCATCGGCATGAGGATTGCTGCGGTGCCGCCGCTGCGGTTCGCGGCAATGGCCGTTCCGCAGAACGCCCGGGCATCTCGCGCCATGTTCGGGCGAGCGCCTGGCCTCAGGTCCCGACGGTCTGGAGCCACTCCATGACATGGCCCCTGACTGACTGGTCTCCGCTTTCCCGCGCCCGGTCGATGACCTCGCGCGCCTCGGAAAGATCGACACGCCGAAGCAGGTGCTTGACCGGTCCGATCGAGGCGGGACGCATCGAAAGCGACCGAAGCCCCATGGCGGCAAAGCACATCGCGTCGACCGGACGGCCTGCATCCTCGCCGCAAAAGCTCACCGGCGTTCCCGTTTCGTCGCAGCGCCGCGTGATGTGCTCGATGAAGCTCAGGTAGCTGACGTTCAGCGTGTCATAGCGCTTGCGGACACGCTCGTTCTCGCGATCGGCCGCAAAGAAGAACTGCTTCAGGTCATTGCCACCAATGGAAATGAAGTCGGCGACCTCAAACAGCTTGCGCGGCGCGAATGCAAGGGAAGGCGTTTCCAGCATTGCCCCGATCTCGAGTTTCTCGGGCAGCGCGTGGCCAAGCTTCCGTTCGCGTTCGATTTCGTCGAGAACGTGCTGGCGAGCGGCCGTGAATTCCTCGAGTTGCGCGATGAAAGGAAACATAATTGTCAGCGGTCGCCCGTTTGCCGCGCGGATCAGAGCCTGCAGCTGCATCCGCATCACGCCCGTCCTGTCAAGCGCGACCCGGATCGCGCGCCAGCCAAGGGCCGGATTCGGCTCGTCCTCGCGCTTCATGTAGGGCAGCATCTTGTCGGAGCCGATGTCGAGCGTACGAAACACGACGCGCTTGCCGTCCGCCGAATCCAAGACGCGGGAATAGATGCCCGCGAGCTCGGCGCGCTGCGGCATGCTTGAACGTGCAAGAAACTGGAGCTCGGTCCGAAAAAGCCCCACGCCCTCCGCACCCGAGCCCTTGAGCGACGGCAGTTCGGCGATGAGGCCCGCATTCATCTGGAGCGAGACCTGTATTCCGTCCCTTGACTCTGCGGGCAGTTCCCTGAGGTCCGCGTACCGCTCCTGCGCCTTGGCCCGCATAGCGGCCTTGTCGCGGAACGCGGTGATCACGGACTCGTCGGGCCGGAGATGCACGAGGCCCTGATCCCCGTCGATCATGATGTGATCGCCGTTCAACGCTTCCAGGGTGATGTCGCGACCCGCGTGAACGATCAGGGGAATTACCCAAGCCCGTGCTATGATTGCCGCATGGCTGCCGACCGAGCCTTGTTCAAGCACAATGCCATTGAGCCTGCCGCGCCCGTAGTCGAGCAGTTCGGCCGGTCCGATGTTGCGCGCCACGAGCACCGCATCGTCGGGCACTGCCGCGGGGTCGCCCCCCTGCCCGGTCAGGATGCGCAGGAGACGGTTTGAAAGGTCGTCGAGATCCTGCAGCCGCTCGCGAAGATAGGCGTCCGGAGACCGGCCGAGACGCCGCCGAGCCGTGGACTGCTCCTTTTCGACGGCCGCTTCGGCGGAAAGCCCGGCAGCAATGTCGTCCTCCATGCGCTTCATCCAGGATCGCGAGTTGGCGAACAGCCGATAGGCCTCCAGAACTTCGACATGGTCCTTGTCCACAGCGTCCTTGCCGACGGACTCCAGCATGTCATCGACCGACACGCGCAGCCGATCCACCCCCTCGCGAAGCCGCTCGATCTCCTTCTCCGGGTCGTCGGCAACGGGGTTGGTGACCACGACGCGCGGCTCGTGAAGATAGACATGCCCTTCGGCCACGCCTTCCTGCCCGATCTGGCCGTGGAACTGCATGGGTCTCGTGTGAAGTGCGCGAAGCGCCTCGCCTTCGCCCACGAACGCACCGAGCTCGGTCATTTCGGCGAGCACCATCGCCACGACCTCGAGCGCATACACCTCGTCCTCGGAAAAGGCCCGCGCCTCCCGGGACTGGACGACGAGAACGCCCAGGCGATCCCCCAGGCGCTGGATCGGCACGCCGCAGAAGGAGGAGAACATCTCTTCCCCGGTCTCGGGCATGAAGCGGAAACCCTTGGCCGAGGGCGCATCCGCCTCGTTGACGACGATGCCGTCGCGGGCCACGCGGCCGACCAGGCCTTCGCCAAGCCGCATCCGGGTCTTGTGGACCGCATCCTTCTTAAGGCCCTTGGAAGCGCAAAGCTCAAGCGTGTCGGAATCCAGGAACAGGTATATCGAGCAGACTTCCGACTGCATTTCCTCGGAAATTATGTTGGTGACATGGTCGAGCCGCGCCTGTCCGGCGCTGTCCTCCGCGAGGGAATCCCGCAGACGTCGCAAGAGCTTGCGACTTCCCGTCTCGATCTGCTGCTCCATCCCGTCGCCTTCGTCTTGCTCCGGCGGTGCCGCCGCCGCTTGGGGCGAGTAGACCACAGTTGCAGGGCGAAACAAACGTCAAATGCAGGTCGCGATCATGAACGATTTGCGACGTCCAGTTCGCTGTCATGGCACGATGCGGGACATTCCCGGAGACGTTCAGACGCCGGGTACGGCCTGCAATCCCCCTGCCGCCGGATCAGCGGAATGCACGACCGCTTCGGCCCGCTCCGCGGCGGCACCGCAGGCTGCAGGGCCGGTTCATGCGGCGTCCGACAGCTCGAACGCCTCGTGAAGGGCCTGCACGGCAAGCTCCAGGTACTTCCGGTCGATCAGGACGGAAATCTTGATCTCCGAAGTCGAGATGACCTTGATGTTGATGCTCTCGTCGCGAAGGGCCGCGAACATCCGCGACGCGACGCCGGCATGGCTGCGCATGCCGATGCCCACGACGGAGACCTTGGCCACGTCCTCGTCGGTCACGAGCTGGTTGTAGTTGACTTCGCCCGAAGCCTTGACGTCTTCCATCGCCTTCCTGGCGCGTGCCACCTGGCTTACCGGCAGCGAAAACGTCATGTCGGTGCGACCGTCCTCGGAGATGTTCTGGACGATCATGTCCACGTTCACCCCGGCGCTCGCCAGCGGGCCGAAGATCGCGGCGGCAATGCCTGGCCGGTCCGCGACCGAAAGCAGCGTCATTTCCGCCTCGTCGCGGCTGAAGGCGACACCGGCAACCACGTTCTTTTCCATGATGTCCTCCTCGGCACAGACGAGCGTGCCGGCATTGTCGTCATTGCTGCCAAAAGTCGACAGAACGCGCAGGCGCACGTTGTAGCGCATCGCAAGCTCGACCGAGCGGGTCTGAAGCACGCGCGCGCCGAGCGAGGCCAGTTCCAGCATTTCCTCGAACGCGATCCGGTCCAGCTTGCGGGCCTTCGACGTGATCCTGGGATCGGTCGTGTAGACCCCGTCGACATCCGTGTAGATGTCGCAGCGCTCGGCTCCGAATGCGGCTGCAAACGCAACCGCTGTCGTGTCCGAACCGCCGCGACCGAGTGTCGTGACGCGTCCTTCTGAAGAGATGCCCTGGAAGCCGGCGACGACCGCGACCTTCATGCCCTCGGCGAACTTGGCCGTGATGTTCTCGGTCTCGATGTCCTCGATGCGCGCCGCCGCATGGGCGCTGTCGGTCTGCACGGGCACCTGCCAGCCGGCCCACGACCGCGCCGGAATCTCCATTTCCTGCAGCGTCAGCGCCATGAGCCCGGCCGTGACCTGCTCGCCCGACGAAACCACGGCATCGTATTCGCGGGCATCGTAGAAGCGCGATGTCTCCTCGACCCAGCCGACCAGCTCGTTCGTCTTTCCGGACATTGCCGAGACGATGACAATCACCTCGTGCCCGTTCTCGACCTCGCGACGCACGAGACGTGCGGCATGCCGGATTCGCTCCAGCGAGGCGACCGAAGTGCCACCGAATTTCATGACGAGAATGGGCATTGTCCCTCGCCCGCATTGCATTCGGCACTACTTACGGCGGAGACCCGCAAGGTGCAAGAAACGCGCCAAGGCGCGCCACCTCCCGGACGTTGTTCCCGAAGAGCAGCGGACCCGTGTCCCGGCACATGCGCACTTGAATTGAATCATCGCGTCCCGGCGTAGTCGGCCAGCGTCAAGATGGACTCGCCATGCTCGGTCGATGCCAAGGCGTTCGCGAATCGACGGTCCGCCGTCAGCATCACCGCGCCGATGCGATGTGCGAGTGCGAGATAGACACAATCGTAAACCGGGCGGTCGAGCGCCAGCGCCAGACGCACCGCATCGGCAACGACGATCTCGTCGGCGCCCCAGCGCACGGGCATGTCCAGCACGTTGGCCAAGATGACGCCCGCTGCGCGGCGTTCTATCTCACCCGCCCGCGCCCTGCGCCAAAGTGCATTGGCGACCTCGGAAGCCATCAGGCGCGGCGCGTGCAGGTCCACTCCGCTCGTCACCAGTTGCCGGGCAACATCCGAATCCTCTTCGACAACCAACCACTTGACCGCCACACTCGCGTCGACAACGAAGCGCATCACAAGGTGTCACGATGACCGTGGTCGCGGTCCTCCCGAATCAGCGCTTCTGCCGGCGTGTGCTTGCGTCCTTCGGTCAAGGGGCTTAGCCGGTCCATAGTTTCCAGGAACGCGGCTCGCTTTGCCGCCATGCCGTCGTCAGCAGCGCATTCCAGAATGTGACGGGCCTCGCCCTCCAGAGAACGGTTGTTCAGCAAGGCACGCCGCTTAAGGCGGTTAACCACGTCGTCGTCGAGTTGCCGCACATTGATCGTCGCCATCGCCTCGCCCTCAAGTTTGCTATCAAATTGATAGCACGTTGTCGTGGCACATGCAATCCGTGCGGGAATGACAACGAGCGACACTTGCAACCATGCGCGGACTGCGATTCGCCGTCGCTTGTTCGGCCCTTGTCCCGTTCCGGATCAGTGCTCATCCTGCCGGATTGGCTAACCAAAATCCTGCTCTCTTCGGGTTCTTCGCAAAGCTGCCGCGTTGTTTGACCGACTGGATCACCTCGTCGGCGCTGGGCGTGGACAGTTTCGAAGGGGATGGCTGTTACTCGAAGGAAGACGGGCGCACTGCACGGCGAAGCAAGCACCAGAGCGGCCTGCCGCGCAGGGGCGGTCGGACAACCTGCCGACAGTCTCCCGTGGACTCGATCACGCATTGACCACGCGGCGTTTGACCGTTCCCCGCCGCAAGATGCGCAATCTCGTGAGCATGCGATCTCGGCCATGCCTGCGCATGTCTTCGCCGCTCGCCCATCGACTCTATCGCTCGGCGGCCTTCAGCATAGCCTTTCGCAGAATCGCATTCATTCGGGACTGATAGCCATCGCCTCCCTTCTTCAGCCAAGCCAAGACATCAGCATCCACACGCGTCGTAATCTGTTTCTTGATGGGGCGATAAAATTCCCTCCGCTGCATCTCCGCTAGTTGGGCCTCGGTTAGCTCGGGAACGTCACTGGTGTCGATCTGCTCGTCTGGCATTGCTTCCAGCCGTTCAAGCTCTGCCAACCGCCCAGGCGTATGCTTGGACAGATTGTCCAATGAGTAGCTAACAGATTTCGCTTTCATATCGCTTCCTTTCTGCAGCGGTCGCTTTTCGGCTGAAATGATGCGAATCTCTATAACCTCTTCCGGTTCGTTTCTTTCGGTCCAGGTATGTGCCACCAAAATCACTGTCACACCGTAGTTTGACCGATGGTTTGCCAACGGTATTCCCCGCCCTCGATCCGGTCCTGTCGTGTCCTGTGCAGAGGGTCGAGGAACACCTGGCTCGCGTCTTCAAAGCTGATGCCGTGCTTGAAACGGTTCGATTCGGCTTTTTCAAGATTCCATATGACTCGAACATTTGACACTACAATATTATAACTACAAAAGTGTGCTTATCAAGAACATCTCTACGCACATCGATCCATCATGCGCTCGCTGCCGTGCAGCACGACCGCAACACGAAAGCACCGCAGGTCCGGCCATGGCAGATCCAAGTTTTGCCTTCACAGCCCAACAGCGACACCGCAAACCCTCGAATACGAATGGCGGCACCATCCGTGCAGCAGTTGATGCGTCATTTGCGAAGCACTTTCAGCACCACAGGAGCGGGCCGAACGGGTTGGTCGTAGCCATGTCAGCAGCAAGCTTGATTGCGACCACGACCGCATCTATGTCGCCACTCGATGCTTAAACGGAATTCAGTTCGTTTCCTTGTCCTTCTGGGCCTGCTCCCGGGCAGCCCGTTGCTTGCCGGAGACATCGAGATCTTCGATCCGTATGCGCGTGCCTCACGTCCCGGGGCACCGACCGGTGCGATATTCATGTCGATCCAGAATACCGGCACGCTCGCAGATCGCGTGATGGCTGCAAAGTCGCCAGCTGCCGCGGTGGTCCAGATCCATACGCATGTCGAAGAGAGCGGCATCATGAAGATGCGAGAGGTCCAGGCAGGCATACCGGTTCCGGCGGGCGGCACGCACACGCTGGCACGCGGTGGCGACCACGTGATGCTGATGGGCATGACGCAGGAACTTGTTGACGGCAAGACCGTGTCACTGACGCTGGTCTTCGAGGTCGCTGGCGAAGTCACAATCGAGGTTCCGGTCGACAACGCGCGTGGCCAGCCGTCAAGAAGCGCGGGACAATAGAGGAATGCCGTGCTCAGGCGTTCAGGAGACGTTCGACCCAGTGGGGCACGCTTTGTGTTGCCGGCCCCTCGATTGTCTCGTGGAAGAGCTCGGAGACTTCTGATGGCGCAAGGTTGATTTCGATCGTATGAGCGCCCGCCCTTCTGGCCTCGCTGACGAATCCTGCCGCCGGATGAACCTGACCGCTTGTTCCAATGGCGGCGAAAACATCGGTCGTATCAAGATGCCCGGCGATCTCGTCGAGCGCATGCGGAACTTCGCCGAACCAGACGACGTCCGGCCGGGTGGCAGGCTCCGAGCATTCGGGGCACGGGTCGGTGGCATGCATTTCCATGGGCGCATCCCATCCGGCACCGCAGGATGCGCAGGTCGCGCGGTCCAGCCTGCCATGCATGTGAATCGCGACGGTGCCCGCCGCTTCATGAAGCGAGTCGACGTTTTGCGTGATGATCACGACTTCGCCCGGATAGTCCCTTTCAAGCCTCGCAAGTGCGGCATGCGCCCCGTTCGGCTTCGCTCCGGCAGCGTTCTTTCGCCGGGCATTGTAGAAGTCGTGAACCTTGGCCGGGTCGCGCCGGAATCCCTCCGGCGTAGCCACTTCGTTCAAGTCGTATCGCGTCCAGACACCTCCCTTGTCGCGGAAAGTCCCAAGCCCGCTCTCGGCCGAGACGCCAGCGCCGGTCAGTACGACTATCTTGCCGGGGTTTCTGTCCATGTCCGGACCATGTTAACGGGTGACGGCAAGCGCGGGAAGCGCATTGGCAGCCGTGTCCCTTGCGGCATCGGTCGACAGATCAGGATAGGCGCATGAAACTCTTTGTCGGACTTGGCAATCCCGGACCCAAGTATGCCGGGCATCGGCACAATGTCGGCTACATGGTGGTCGACAGGATTGCCGCCGATCACGGTTTTGGCGGGTGGAGATCGAAGTTCCAGGGACAGGTCAGCGAAGGCCGGCTGGGATCTGACAAGGTCATGCTGCTGAAGCCCGAGACTTTCATGAACAATTCGGGCCAGGCGGTTGGCGAAGCCCAGAGATTCCACAGGCTGGCGCCGGAAGACGTGATCGTGTTCCATGACGAGATTGATCTGGCGCCGGGCAAGATGCGCATAAAGCGTGGTGGTGGCAACGCCGGTCACAATGGCCTGCGCTCAATTGATGCCCATGTCGGCAACAACTACCAGCGCGTCAGGATCGGTGTCGGACATCCCGGCCGGAAAGATGCCGTGCATATCCACGTGCTGAAAGACTTTGCAAAGTCGGACCAGGCTTGGCTGGAGGATCTGCTGACGGGAATCTCCGACGGCGCAGCGTCTCTGGCCGAGGGCGACGTCGACAATTTCCGCAATACCGCTGCTCGCCGTTTGGCACGTCCAGCCGAGAAGGACGACACCACACCGCGACGACAATTGACGACTCCAGTGTCGCCGGTCGCCGGCGATGACCGATCTGCGCTGCAGAAGCTCCTCGACAGGTTTCGGCGATAGTCTGCCTCTGACGAAAGTCTCGTTCACCCGCCGCACGCAATCTGCAATTTCCGCGGTGCCAGGCACGCTTCGAACGATGCAGGCCGCGGCAATGCAGTCATTCACAGTTGCCCTGCGAGGCTGTATCCTTGTGCTGCGGTCGTACGGCCACCATCGGACCAGGAGCCAGTCATGAACAAAGATCCCTCCATCAACGTCCTTGGCGACCCGCTGGAATCCTGCTCGACCGATCCCGTCACCGGGTTCTTCCGGGACGGATGCTGCAACACCTGCCGCGAGGATCAGGGAAGTCACACGGTCTGCGCCATCATGACCGCAGAGTTCCTGGCCTATTCGAAATATGTCGGCAACGACCTGTCGACGCCGCGCCCGGAATTCCACTTTGCCGGACTGAAACCGGGAGATGCGTGGTGTCTCTGCGCTGGGCGCTTCCTGCAAGCTGCAGACGAAGGCGCCGGCCCGCGGATACGACTAGCTTCCACGCACCGCAAGGCGCTGGACATCGTGCCGCTGGAAATCCTCACGGAGCACGCCACGGACGAATGACCGGTCCGGTCAAATGGCAGCTGTAAATTCGGGAACTTGGCGCAAGGGCCGAATTGCGACGGACCATGGGGCTTCCTGCATGCAGGGCCGATCCGGCGAGCAGGGCTATCGCAGTTTTGCCTCGACGGTCGCGATCGCCTCGTCGATCATTTCACTCGCCCGATCCGCGCTCATCTCTTCGGCAATGAGGTTGCTGGCTGCAGAAACCGCGATCTTGACGGCTTCCTCGCGCACCTGCTTGACCGCACGCTGTTCTGCAGAGGCAATCTGCTCCTGCGCGGCCTGGATCCGCCGCTCGATCGCGAGGGCAAGGTTCTTCCTGGCTTGTTCCGTGGCCTCTTCGGCACTTTCCTTCGCAGCAGCAATGATGCGCTCGGAATGGTCTCCGACCTCACGCTGCTTGCTTTCGAATTCTGCAAGGATCGATTCCGCTTCCTCCCGGAGCGCGCGGGCCTCGTCCAGTTCCTCCTGAATGCCGGCCGCCCGCTTGTCGAGAAGTCCGGCGACCAGGGAAGGCACCCTGTAGTAGACGAGTACGCCAATGAACAGCAGGAACGCGAGCGTGACGATAAAGTCAGTGTTGGAAAGTTTGTAGAAATCGAGCGAAAACGGGTTCTTCGAGGCGGCAGCGGCGGACGTTGCCGGAAGAAGGGCAAGCAGGAAAAGCACTCTCGTCATCGCGCTACCTCTCCATCTGCGCGGCCACCGCCGCGTCTACTGCCGCACCGTCAACCTTGACGCCCATTGCCGCCACGACTTCGCTTGCCGCACTGCGTGCAACGTCGCGAACGGCCTCCGCCGCGCTCTTGCGAATCTCGTCGATGCGAACTTCGCTCTCGGCGGTCCTAGATGCGATTTCAGCATCCGCCTTTTCAATTGCCGCATCAACCTCGGCCTGCATTTCGGCCTTGGCTTCGGCAGCAATCCGGCCCGCCTCGGCCCTGGCTTCGGCGAGGGCCTTCTCGTACGCCTCTTCGGCGTTGGCTGCCTTCTGCTTCAGTTCCTCCGCGGTCGCGATGTCGCTCGTGATCGCGCCCTGTCGGGCAGCAAGCACTTCGGCGATCCTGGGCAACGCCACCCGGGACAGGACGAGATAGATCACCACAAGCGTGACCACGAGCCAGAAGATCTGGTTCGGGAACGTGGAGAAGTCGAGCTGCGGCATGCCGACCGCACTCTCGGCGGCACCGTTGGCAGCGTCTGTGGCCTCAGTCGCCATGGCCAGCCTCCTCAAGCCTTGTTGTCATCTCCCGGACGACTCTCGCGAGCATCCGGTGCGAAAGGATGTCGAGGAGTCCTAGACGGCGAACATCAGCAGCAGTGCGACGAGGAACGAGAAGATCCCGAGAGCCTCCGAGAACGCGATGCCGATGAACATCGTTGCAATCTGCCCGGGAGCCGCCGACGGGTTGCGCAGCGCGCCGGAAAGATAGTTTCCAACGACATGGCCCACACCGACTGCGGCCCCGCCCATGCCCGTACAGGCCAGGCCGGCGCCAATATAGGCTCCCATTTGTACGACGTCACCTTCCATTTGTACTCTCCTTGCGTTGGAAGTGTTTACTGTGGCGGTCGACCCGCCGTTGAATCAGTGATGTGGATGCAGCGCGTCCCTCAGATAGACACACGTGAGAATCGCGAACACGTAGGCCTGGATGAACGACACGAGCGTCTCGAGC
>JAJEGW010000029.1 GCA_022819605.1 Silicimonas sp.
CCGGTCAGCAAGTGGCACCGAAGGCGCAAGGCCGCAGCCTGAAGGCCGAAAAACCCCGAAAAGGCAGGGGCCGCCTGCAACGGAAAGGCACGACTCCTTAAGGAAATGACGCCGAATCCTTAAGGAAATGCCATTGGGAGAACGACGGCTGGAAGCTCTCGGTCAGGATCCGTTTCGTCCATGCCCAGGTGAGGCGCCTGCTGGCGGAGTCCGGAGAGTGGGACGAAGACGCCTGGGGAACCCCGATAAGCGCAGCCAGCCTGGGCTACGCCATCGCCTGCTTCTCGGCGCGGACGCTGGCGCACTCGACTGCGCTCGGCGCCCGCTACGGTCCCGGACAGCGCGAGGGCTACTGCGCGGTCTGGCGATACGCCGGCCATCTCATGGGAATCCCCGAGGCCGTCCTCTACGCGACCGAGGAGGAGGCGCGGCACATGTTCAGGATCGGGATCCTGTGCGAGCCCGAGCCGTCCGACGAGTCGGCGATCATGGCGAACGCGCTGATCGGTTCCGCGCCCATGGTCGCCGGCATCTCGGACGCGACCGAGCGCAGGGACCTGGCGAACCGTCTCATCTACCCGATTTCCCGCGCGCTGGTCGGGAGCGATCTCGCCGACCGGCTGCGCTTTCCGGCCTGCACGCACGCGAGGGCGCAGCGGATGCTGTTCCTGCATCGGCTCGACACGCGGCTCAAGAGAGGCTTCCCGCGCCTGTTCAGCGGAGGCAAGAGCACGATGGAGCAGCTTTTTGAAGTGTCATGGTACGACGCGGCGGGCCTCGCCTACAGCCTGCCGGACCACGTCGACGCGGAGCAGTCCTCGCATTGGTAAGCGCCCGAATGCCGCGCGTTCGACGGTCGAGGACCGTTTCCTGCACGGTGTGCCGCGAGCGACCTGGCGAAGCCGTCGCGGCTCTCCGCCATTGCTGACTGCAGCGGTGCGGTTGCCCGGCATCGCGGAGTTCGGCCGGTTCGGTCCGCACTGCCGCTGCCCTGGCTGGTCGACGGCACGCCGATGACGTGCATGCCGCGACGCCATCGCCAGGCAAGATGCTGCATGCGGAATGTGCAGATTCACGATCCAGACGGTCCTGAACGAATCGGAACTCGCGGGACCGGGCAACATGCCGTTCAACAGTGCGGTGACCTTCTTCGCCGCCCGGGGCGCTGACCTGACCACCCGTCTGGACTCCGTGTACAGGTCGAGGCATGCAGCAGCCGCGGTCGCGCTGGCGCTTGTCGTCCCTGGCATCCTCGGGCTGCGCTTCAGCGTGTCGCTGGCCATGGCGTTCGTTGCAGTGGCGATCCTGCGGTTCGCCTGGGGATGGCTGGACGCGACCTGCACGACCGCCGTCAACGAGGAAGTCCCGGTTGACGGCCTCCGCGCTGCCATTCTGTCGGCACTGTCGCTCCCCGCCGGTCTTCTCGGCATGACCTCGCACGCCGTCTTCGCTCTTCTCGGCCTGTCCGCCGAGAGAATGCTCGTCGTCCTGGCCATGACCGCTGCCGCGCGCACGACGTTGACGGTTGTCGTCTTGGTCCGGCACCGCAGAAATGATGGAATCGATCTCAAGTCCTGCGATACTCAGGATCGCCGTCTGCCTGCAAGGCAGTCATCTGCCATCCTGCAATGGATGCGGGTCCAGGTGAGCGAGCCACAACGCTTGTCTGACATCAGCGCCAGGCACACGCATGACTTTCTTGCGTCGTTTCGCTTCCGAAGCCGTGACGAAGGATGAGATCATGTGACTCGGGATTGACGATTGAAGGTGGTTCACAAGTCTTCGCTTAATTTGCTCATCCCCATATTGATAGGGAATATACGAGATCAGCCACGGGCGGCTCAACTCGCCGCGCCAGATTCCTCGCCGCTCGCCTGATACCGCGAAGGCTTCCGCGCTTCCTCGAAACGTCATTCCCGCTTAGGCGGACCCATCGAAATAGCCCGTGCTATGTTCTCCGACGTGTCCGGAATCGGCTCTACGTCGGGGAATCGTTCCTCGCGCACTTCATCTTCATTGGAGGCACTTCGTTCTCGTTTGAGTTAACGGTGGTGGTAGATGTTTTTAAAGACCGAAGTCGCCAAGCAGTTCATCGGTTATGGCGTCCGTGATGATTTGCATTCCTTGGTCGACGTAGGCGTCGGTGACCGCGTCTAGGGCTTGGTCGACTCCGTCTTCTTCGTACTGGGTGGTCGTCTGCGTCTGATGCTGTCGCGACTGGGTTGTGGTTCGCACCTGCTGTGTCGGCTGGCCGGTTGTTTTCCGGCGGGCTGTTGGTGTCAGGTTTGATTTGCCTGGGTTGGCGGTGTTGGCGTCGCAAAGGCGGGCGGCAAGTTCCGCCATTGCGGTCGCTCCGGCCAGGCTGAATGTGCGCTGGATGAAGCCGTTTGGTCCGTGGCTGGAGAATGTCGCGGTGCGACCGCGCATGATTGCATCTATCAACGCGATGCGGTTTTTCCTGCTGGTGAAGGTCGCGTGCTCGTCGTCGGGGTTGGTTAGTTGAAGGGTGCGGTTTCCGATGTCGATTTGTGAGGTCGCGTTCGGATTTAGCGGCTCGGATGACCCGATATGGACTCCGGCTTTGTCGGGGTCTTTTCGGGAGTATGTTATGGCAAGCAAAGCGTCGAGTTGCCACGCACCAGTCTCTGGATCGTAGGCCGTGTACGCGGCGCATTTTCGTTCTTCGTGTAGTTCTCTGTTTTCTACAAGGTCAAATTTGACTTTGATGTGTATTGCCCAAGCTTTTTCAGAGACGACCGCGACTTGGACGTCCGTGTATCGGTCAACTGTTGCTGTCGTCGGTTGTTCGCTTGCTTCTGCGGTTTCTGCGGCAGTGCCTGGGTCGCCTAGAACACCTGGGATGTCAGCGGCGTGCACAAGATTGGTCGCGCCGTAAAGCGCGAGCACGGCAGCGATTCCAATCACAGTTTTCATGTTGAGAACCCCTGTTTCGTGCATGATCGAAAAAGTCACCCAACCTTAAAACCTAATGCCGCTAGCGAACAAGGCCCCGTCGACGATCCAGGTGTATGCCGCTGTGCTTCATCTGGTCCCCAACCATGAACTTGCGGGCACCCTCGACGACCCCGGTCCAGACGTACTGAGCGTCTTCACGCAAATTGATGGTGCATCAATCACGCAGCCTCATGGATCCAGGCATGCCGAATTTGCATCGAGTGTAGTCCGAGAGAACATGCCAGCCAATTCGTCGCGCATGCCTTGATCGCGTCACACGCGACAAGAGCGACGAAAATGCAGTCCAGTGGCGAGATTCAAGGTAATCGCAGTTGAAACTCAAAGTCTCATGGCATTCCCGGCTTCAGTTCATTTCCGCAACCAACGAGAGCACGTCTGTCCCACGGAGAAATCCACGTCGTCGGCGAGACCGGTTGCGGCCTGGCGGAGAGCCATGGTCAAGCGCGCCCATGCGCGGCTTACGCGGCGAATCCGGCGTGTTAACAATCCGGGTGGAATCGCGGTCGCCCGCCGCCCGCCATTGAACTCAACACCACAAGCCGGAAGGCGCGTCGCACGATCCGGCCTCGGTCCTTCACCTCGGCTCGTTGGTCACATGGCCTGCATGCCGTTTCGGCGACCGCAGCGGCGAATTCGCGCGGCCACGGCAGGCGCGGCAGCTCGGGCGCCTGCTTCACCAGCCGCAGTTCGCCCTGCGACGCTACCGACATGAGCTCCCAACCATCGACAGCTGCGGCCCTTGCCCCGTTCCGACCGGGAACGGCGGGATTCGCCAGCCGACAGACAGCCGGTGACAGCGGACGGCAGAGCCTTGATCCGACGCGATTTCACGGCGATTGCGGCCCAGCCAAGGGCCGGATGCGCAAATCGCGGAAAGTCCCGTGCATGCGGGCGCTGGAGGCTCTTCCTCAAGATTCCGATGCGTAGACATGAATGAGATCACGCAGACCAAAACGGAGTCGTGCAAATCGCTTGCAGTGATCCCGGTCCGAAGAAGGCGTTGATGGCAGCATGCATCCGCTTTCCGGAGCCACCGTTCCCGTGTCCTGCGATGCCTGGCCGTCAGTTCGCGGAGGCTGTCCTGGCGGGCGGACGGCGGCTGAAAGCGGCAGGATTCCACACCCGAAGCCTGTCCGGTTCGCCATCGTGCGGTTGAGTCCCGCAAGCGAAGGCGGCTACAAGGCGCGCCATGGGATCCGTTGCAGACAAGATCGCGAAGAGGATGGTCTCGGCACGGGGGACGAAGGTGGTGGACATGGCGGTCTGGCGGGAGGGCCGGAAACTGGCGCTCGAAGCCGGCTTCGGCGGCGAGGGTCCGGTTCCCGCGAAGTTCGCGGACCTTGATCCGTGCCACGGCATCTACGCCATGGCGCAGAACATCGTCTCCCTGATGGCCGAGACGATTTCGATGCTGAGAGAGGCGAAGGGCTTTGCCAGGATCGTCGGGGACGCCGAGGAAGAGTACATACCGCAGGGACCGCCGATGAGCCCGCTGACCGTCAGCCACTTCTCGATGTGGGCGTTCTTCGACGTCCGGTTCGGGAGCAGCCGGGAGACCATGGGCAGCTGCATCCTTCGCATGGCGGCCGTGCTCGACCTCCCTGACTGGCTGACGGACACCGTCCGGCTGATGCAGGGGTCGCGCATGGGCTTCTACGTGAATTGCGGCAGCGACGGCGACGCGACCCTGCTGCGGGAGGTCGGCACGCGGGAGACCGTTTGCTGCACGGTCCCGTCCGGCTATGTCGGCGGTGCGGGGGAAATCTGGTTCGTGCGCGTGCTTCCGCCGCCCCACGAGCTGTGCCGCCGGCATATCGTGTTCACCACGCCCTACGTCATCCGCGACCATCCCGAGAGCGCCTTCGTCGCGTACCTGGAGCGCGAGATCGCACGGATGAAGGCGAGCAAGAGACCACCGCGGACGGATGACCTGCACGGCCACTTGATGAAGCACGGTCCGGAGCCGAATCACTGGAACGAGTATCTCCACTGCGCCTACACGGGTCACCGGCACGAGGCGATCTTCCTGACCGGCATCCCGGACATCCGTGAAAGCCTCCCCCATGCCTGAGCGTGCAAGGAGCCCTGGCGCCCGACACGGGTCGGTTCGCAGCCATGCAACAGGAATGGAAGTCGTAGCAGCCATTCGTCGCACTGGGCCGGCCTTGCAACCGGCGGCACCGCTGGACAGCCGAGTGATCGTTTCGCAAGATGCCGT
Source organism: Silicimonas sp. (assembly GCA_022819605.1). Classification (GTDB taxonomy): domain Bacteria; phylum Pseudomonadota; class Alphaproteobacteria; order Rhodobacterales; family Rhodobacteraceae; genus JAJEFO01. The sequence goes on from JAJEGW010000029.1 coordinate 5,195, forward strand.
GCTGTCGGAAACCCGCCGCCAGGCGATCCAGCGCCAGCCAATGCCACGAAAGCCCGAAGACGGCCGTGAAGGCGCGTGGAATCGATGTCGAAGGAACGGGCGTTGCGGAGCGTGTCGCGGGCCGTGCGGGCATTGCAGGGCGGGACGCGTCGGGACGGCATCAGGCGCAACCATTGGATTGACGCATCGTGGGAGGCCATTCAGGAGGCGAACGTCGGCACGCCGGAGGGGATCATGAAAGTCGGGATCCGAACGCGGAAGCACACCGCAGACACGATCATCAACGTTGAGCGGGACGTGCCGTCGCTGCGGCAGGCGAAGCGGGTCTTACGCGCGCTGCAGTCCGCCCTCCCGGACCTTGATCTGGAGATGGTGGTGACGCAGGCGGGGCCGGGCGGCGGCGTCGAGGTCGGACACCGGATCGACCGCACCGGCATGGACTGAGAAGGCGCGCCGGTCGGGCAGGATCGGAACCGGCCGCGGCCCGGGTCGAGATGAAATGCCTGATCATGCCTGCAGAATTCGCGAAGGTTTGCTGTTGCAGGTGGCCGGATTGTCCGGTGCAGCGATGCCGCGGCCAGAGAACGCTTGCGAGGATCGCCCGAATGAAGGACGATCCGTCGGCCCGGATTCGGAAGGCGCGGGCGGCGAAAGACCACATGGGAGACATCCGGGATGACAGGAACGGGCGAGGAACGGATCGCCGAGGCGCTGGAGCGCATCGACGGCAACCTGGGACGCATTGCGGACGTCCTTGAGGAGGGCGGGCTGAACGACATTGCGGACGCGTTCACGATCATCGCCATG
>JAJEGW010000033.1 GCA_022819605.1 Silicimonas sp.
ACGATGGAATGCAAAGATGTGCGAGGGGATCTGCGCGCCCGAACAGCTGCCGACACTGAATTGGACCAGCGAGATCGCCGGGAGGATCACCGACGCAGGCGCAGCGGCCACCGGACTGGTTGCGGGAACCCCGGTCACCACAGGCGTGTCGGATGCCGCTGCGGAGGCTCTTTCAATCGGTGTCGTGGATCCCGGCAGCACGATGCTGATGTATGGTTCCGCCGCCTGGATGACGCTCATCACCGACCGACCACTGCGAGACCGCGCACTCTGGTCCTCACCGTATCTCTTTCCGGGAACCTTTTGCCTGCATGCCGGAATCCTGACCAGCGGTTCGCTGACGAGGTGGATGCGTGACCTGATGGGCCGCGACATCGTTCAGGCCGACGGATCGGGCGGGGACGAGGCATACCAGGCGATATCCGACGAGGCGGCTGCGGTCCCGCCAGGGTCTGAAGGCGTCGTCATCCTGCCGCATTTTTCCGGTGCCGCATCGCCGCTTCACAATCCAAGGGCGCGTGGAATCATCTTTGGATTGGAACTGGGCCACACACGCGGGCACCTCTACCGGGCGGCCCTCGAAGGCGTCAGCTGTTCCATAGCTCACTGTCTTGACGAGATGAGCAAGGCTGGTGCCCGGATCGAACGATTGGTCGCCGTTGGCGGTGGAACCAAGAACCCGACATGGCTCCAGGCGACGAGCGACATCGCGCAGGTGCCGCAGGACATCTGCGCCACCACGATCGGTGCGTCATACGGGGATGCATTTCTGGCCGGTCTCGCGTCAGGCCTGATCCGGGACCGCGCCGCGATCAGTGAGTGGGTTACCATCGGCGGCACCGTCGCGCCGAACAGTGACAATCGCGCAATCTACGTCGCGCTGCAAAGGAAATATCGAGCGCTCTACGAGCAGACAATTGCCCTCTTATAGGCGGCATCGACATTCCGGACGGGCAGGACCAGGCCCCGGTCCGGAATGCAGACCGACAAATGCACTGGGAGACACCGGATGACCGAAACCGCAAATTCAAGCCAATCCGCAGAGAGCAAGGGGAAAGTTGACCCTGCGAAGACGATCCTGCGCAACATCAATACGGTAGTGTACCCCACCATATTGTGCGTCATTCTGCTTTCCTTGTTTTCCGACAAGTTCCTGACGGTCGAGAATCAGCTGAATATCCTGCGCTCGGCGGCGGTCGCGATGATCGTCGGCGTCGGTCAGGTCTTTGTCATCTCCGCGCGACAGATCGACCTCAGCGTCGGATCGGTCATGGGTCTGACCGCCTGTCTGACCGGGTTCCTGGTTTTTGATGGCTATCCCGTCATCCTCTGTTTCATGTTTGCAGTCGCCGTGGGAGCGGGCCTCGGATTCTGCAACGGATTGATTGTCGGGTATCTCAGGGTTCCTGCATTGCTCGGCACCCTTGGCATGCTTGTGCTGGCGCGTGGAATTGTTCAGGAAGTGATGTACGGCACATATCATGTCCGTTTTCCAGCCAATTTCGTCGTTCTGGGCCAAGGGAATACCCTCGGTGTGCCGAACCTTGTCTGGGTCGCTGCCGTTGTGGTCATCGTTGGACACTTCGTGCTCACGCGCCTGGAATACGGCCGCTACATCCTGGCCATCGGGGGCAATCCCGAAGCCGCCCGCATAGCGGGCATCAAGGTTCGCAGGTACATCATCATCGCTTTCGTGGTGCAAGCCGCCCTGGTCGCACTGGCCGCGTTCCTGCTTATGGGTCGCATGAACAGCGCGCATCCAACGTTGGGACAGGGGCTTGAGCTTCACATCATCGCGGGCGTCATCCTTGGCGGGAGCAGCCTCTTTGGCGGGGTCGGTCGCATCTGGGGAATGGCGATCGCAATGTACCTCATCGCCGTTCTTGAGAACGGCCTGGTGCTGGCAGGTGCGAGCTTCTTCTGGCAACAGATCCTGCTCGGACTCCTACTCATCATATCCGTCGCGATCCAAGTCTATCGAACGCGCGGCAACCGGACCGGCTTTTGATCCGGTCCACAACTCGAAGGAGAGTAAAATGCACTTTAAACAGCTAACCATTCTGGCGGGAATTGCGGGGCTTTGCGCAACGGCGGCCACTGCCGAGACGACGGTGTCCTACATCACGCCAAGCGCCGACATCACGACCGGACCCGGCCAGACATTGATTGGCGTGGCCGAAGGTCTGGAGGCCATGGAGGGGGAATTCAAGTTCTTCAGCGCCGTTCCGCCTGCGCATAACGACCCTGCCGCGTACGACCGGATCCTTTCGGACCAGGTCGTGCTGGCGCCGGACTACCTGATGGTGACCCCGGCCACGAGCATGGACGACATATATGACCGCTTGAACGAAGCGGCGGCCAAGGGATCGAAACTCATCCTCTTTGCGCCACCCATCGGGCTCGACCAGCACCCGGTCGATCCGCTGGCATATATCATCGTTCCCGAGGACGTTATGGGTCAAATGGCCGGCAACGACATCGCCACTATGGCCTGCAACGAGAAGCGTGATCCTGTCAATCTGGCGATGTTCCACGGCATTCCGACCAGCGAGATCGGCAAGCTGCGCAGCGCCGGGTTCCGTGAAGCGATCACCAAGGGGCTTGAAGAATGCGGCATCACGCTGAACATCGTGCGTGAGGAATTCACCAATTTCAGCCGCGAGCTTGCCTTCCGCACGATCGACCCGGTCATGACAGCGCATCCCGAAATCAATGTGGTGTTCGGGGCAAACAGCAATACCGCGCTTGGCATCATGGAAGGACTGCAGGCGATCGGAAAGTCGCCTGGCGCTGACGGAATCTGGATTGCCGGCCAAGGCGGTCAGCTCGATGAGCTGGCAGCGGTTTGCCGCGGCGAAATCATGACCGTTCCATTCCGCGACCCGCGGAAGATGTCGGACATCGCGCTGCATGTCGTTCAACTCGACCTCGCAGGCAGGAGTTCGGAAATCCAGCCCGTCTATCAGACGCAGCTGGTTCCGATCACCAATTGCGACCAGATCTTCGAAACGGTTCCGCGCGCGATGCTGGAATCGAAAGGCTTCCGGCCCCTGATCCCCGAAGAGATGTGGCAGGAGTGATGTGTCGGGCGCACCCTGGATTTCCTGGGTGCGCCCCCGGCGGCAGAGGGCATAAGGTCAGTGATCCATCCCAGCGGGGAAGGGCTTGAGGGGCGGAAGCCTCGGAGGTTCATGCTGATCAGCACGAGAAAGGGGACCATTATCCGATCCACCCTGAACCATGCGTCCAAGATCGATCCCGGCGTGCTTCCCCAGCACCGGGCACAGATGCCACCTCGACATGTCACGGCAAAAGGAGACAAAAAAATGCACGGAACACTAGACCTCGCGTTCCTTCCCCACCTGAAGGAAGGTGTATCCTGCGAGGCGAACAGATGACGGCGACAACACCTGTACTCGAACTGGTCGAGGTCACCAAGCATTTCGGGGCCATCAAGGCCGTCGACGGCGTTTCCTTCGCGGTGATGCCTGGCGAATGCGTCGGGCTGGTCGGCGACAACGGGGCTGGAAAGTCCACGCTTGTGAAGATCATCTCGGGGTATCATCCGCAGACCTCCGGCAGCATGCAGATCCAGGGCCAAAGAGTGTCCTTCGCCTCGCCCAGCGACTCTCGACAGCACAAGATCGAGACCGTCTATCAGGACTTGGCCTTGGTCGAGCAACTGGATGTCGCGGCGAATTTCTTCCTTGGCCGCGAAAAATACACCGGTTGGGGGCGCTTGCTCCGGTATCTTGACAGGAAGGTCATGCAAAGTCAGGCGCGCGAAGAGTTGCAGAGAATCGGCATTTCGATCCCGAGGATGAGAGCGACAGTCAGCGAGTTGTCCGGCTGACAACGTCAAAGAAGCGCGATAGCGCGGAGCATCTTCTGGGGCAGTGAGTGCCTGATCCTGGACGAGCCGACGGCCGCCTTGGGCGTCAAGGAGACGAACGCCGTGGCTGAACTCATCGAGCGTGTCATTGCGTCGGGTGTCGCTGTCGTCGTCGTTGCCCACGATATCGATCTCATCACCAAGCTCAGTTCGCGCATCGTCGTCCTGCGACAGGGCAAGGTCTGGTCGCGACTGAAGACGGATGAGGTGTCGGCCGCCGACATCGTGCATCACATCACCGGAATGGCACGCGCGGCATAGCCCTGACCCTGATCCAGGGACGTGTCCGGGCCTGTTTCCGGCCCCATTCCGCGTGGGGATCAATGGCGAACCCGAGGAAGCCGCTGATCCTTGCCAGGCTCATGGACCTGGACCTCGAGAAGGCCCGATGCCACTTCCCGGCCGCGGACGGAGCGACGCCAAGGCTGGCGGCTGCTGTGCGGCAGGTCTCGCTTGCCCGCACTGCCGCGACGACGCGCATGCGAAGACCGGTCGAGCAGGCTTTGGGCATTCCGGGGATCTCCTGACCGCGATGCGCACATCGAATCTGGCCTCCGCCCCACGGGGAGTTCCCAATGGTTCCAGGCAGGTCGGACACGCTCCAAGGACTCCGCCCCTGGCCGGACGGGTCCGGGGACGTTGTCGGGGTGTTGCGCGAGATGGGCCACAAGACGCGAGATCAGGATGTCCGAAGCTGCCCGATGTCCCAGGTCAGGACAAGATCAACGCGTAGTGCGCCCAGCGACCCATACCTGCGCGACCGCTCGATCGTCTCCCATCATGATCGTTGGAAAGAGCGCTTCCCAGAAATCCTCCGCACGGTTCGCGCGCTGCGCGATCGCCGCGGTCGAAGCGAGATCAAGGGCTATCAGGTCAGCCTCGAGACCGGGGGCAAGCGTGCCGATCTTCCCGTCGAGACGCATTGCCCGGGCGGATCCCGCCGTGGCCAGCCAGTAGAGCTGCGCCGGATGCAGCGCCGCGCCACGGAGCTGGGCGATTTCGTAGGCGGCTGCCATCGTGCGCAGCATCGAGAAGGACGAGCCCCCGCCGGTATCCGTCGCCAATGCGATCCGGATGCCGCATGCAGCAAGGCCGGTCAGGTCAAGGAGACCCGAGCCGATGAACGTGTTGGATGTCGGGCAATGCACGACCGAAGCGCCGGCTTCCGCGATTCGGACGCGTTCTCTCTCGTTCAGATGGATCGCGTGGCCGTACAGTGCGCCTTTTCCGAGCAGCCCGTGCATCTCGTAGGTGTCGAGATAGTCTCGAGCATCGGAATGGAGGCTGAGCGCCCACGCGACTTCGTCGGTCTGTTCCGAGAGATGGGTCTGCATCAGGCATTCAGGATGCTCGGCCCAGAGGGTGCCAAGGGCTTCAAGCTGTTCCGGCGTTGATGTCGGCGAAAAGCGTGGCGTTATCGCGTAGCCGAGACGATCCACGTCGTGCCAGCGCTCGATCAGCCGCTTGCTGTCGTCGTGGCTTGACTGGGCCGTGTCTCGCAGGTTGTCGGGTGCGTTCTGGTCCATGCATGTCTTGCCGGCGACGGCACGGAGCCCGCGCTTCCGGGCCTCGATGAAGAATGCGTCGACGCTTTCGGGGTGGATAGTGCAATAGGAGCAGACAGTGGTCGTGCCGTTCATGAGCGTCAGGTCAAGATAGCGCCCTGCCGTCTCGCGGGCGTAGGCTGCGTCGCGAAAGCGTGCTTCCTCCGGAAACGTGTAGGTGTTCAGCCAGTCCACAAGCCGCTTGCCCCAGCTCGCGATGATCGCGGTCTGGGGATAGTGCGCATGGGAATCGACAAAGCCGGCGGTCAGCAGCCGTGAGCCGATGTCGGTGACGGTCGCGTCCGGATGTGCGCGCTGAAGGTCGTCGGCTGGCCCGGTCGCTGCGATCAGCCCGTCCTCGATGAGCACGCCTCCGCGCGATTCGTGCATTGCGGCTTCCGCCACCGGCACCTTAAAGGGATCGTCGACAAAGGTCAGCGTCTGGCCCAGTATCAGCGTCTTGGTCGTCACAATGCGGGCTCGAACATCTCAGCGCGACTGGTGCATGGTGGCGATGGCCAGACCGTGCATCCGTGCAGTTGCCGGCGCGAAACGGTGCCAGAACGCCAGTCACCGAAACGGAGCATGGCAGCGCCGGGTAGTCGCTGGCAGGTCGGCGCCGCCCCGATCACGCCTCGGCCTCCATTTCGGTTTCCGCCGCCGAAGACTCGGACAGCCATTCGGCGGCAAATCCAACGGCGACCGCCTGCGGGTGCTTCCCCAGCGCCGGGTCGCCTATCGGGCACTTGATTCGTGAGATCTGCGCGTCCGAGTGCCCGAGCGACCTGAGCCGTGACCGGAAGCGCGCCCACTTGGTTGCCGAGCCAATCAGTCCGGTCGCGCGGAAGCCGTGGCCGAGCAGCTGGTGGCAGACTTCGAGGTCTAGCGCATGGGAATAGGTCAGGATCAGGTGCTCGGCATCGCAGGGAGCGTGGCGGACGGCGGTCGCCGGGTTGGCTGCCAGGAGCCTCGTGACGCTGTCAGGGATTTCGTCTGGGAACCGTTCGGCCCCGGTGTCGACCCAAGTGATGGCAATGCCCGGGAGGGGCGCCATCACTTCGACGATCGCGCGGCCGACATGGCCGGCCCCGTAGATCCAGAGCGGCCGCAGGCGCGGTGCGACCGGCTCGATCAGCCACCCCGATTGGCATTGCGTTTCGGCGGGTGCCCCTGCGTTGCGGTTGCGGGCGGCTGCACGCTGCAGAGCGAGCGGCCGGTCCGCCTGTCCCGTGACCCGGCGCAGGTAGATGTCACCAGGCAAATCGGCAAGACGCGCATTGTCATAGATTTCAGTGGCCAGCACGACAGCACCGCCGCAGCATTGGCCGAGCGCAGGCCCTAGGGGCCGTGAGACGAGCGAGTCCTTGCCCGTTGCCAGGGCCTCCCGCGCATGGGCCAACGCCTCGAACTCAAGGGCACCGCCGCCGATCGTGCCCGATTGGCCGTCCGGCCAGACCAGCATCGCGGCACCCTGCTCGCGTGGGGCCGAACCCTCGACGGTCGCCACCACGACACGGGCAACGCGACCGTGCTCCGCTACTGCTCTCCCGAGACCTTGCACATCCATGCTCATGGCGCGCGCACCCGGTTCACTGCGTTCAAGAGGCGTTCAGGCGTTGCCGGCGCGCCGAGTGCCGGATAGGCGCTGCCGCAAGACGCGACCGCATCGGATAGCGCAAAGAGCGCCGAGATGCCCAGCATCAGCGGTGGCTCGCCAACTGCCTTGGAACGATGGATCGTCTCCGCGGCGTTCCGTCCCTTGGACCACAGCGAAACGTTGAAGACGTCAGGTCTGTCGGAGCAGGCCGGAATCTTGTAGGTCGAGGGCGCATGCGTAAGGAGGCGGCCGTTCGGGTCCCAGACCAGTTCCTCCATGGTCAGCCAGCCTGCGCCCTGCACGTATCCCCCTTCGATCTGCCCGATGTCGATCGCGGGGTTCAACGAAGAGCCGGCGTCATGCAGGATGTCGGTGCGCAGAATGCGGTTTTCGCCCGTGAGCGTGTCGAGCACGATCTCGCTCACCGCAGCGCCATAGGCGAAGTAGTAGAACGGCCGGCCCTTTCCCCTGATCCGGTCCCACTGGATCCGGGGAGTTTGGTAGAACCCGGTGGCTGAAAGGCTGACGCGCCCTTCGTAGCACTCCCTTGCCGCTTCGGCGAAGCTCATTTCGTCGGCGCCGGCCTGAACCCGTCCCGCGCGGAAACTCACGTCCTGCGGCTTGATCTGGCGCGTCTCGGCCAGATGTGCCGCCATGCGCTCGCGGATTTGGTCGCACGCCGCCTTTACGGCCATGCCGTTGATGTCCGAACCGGAAGAGGCGGCCGTGGCGGACGTGTTTGGCACCTTTGCCGTATCGGTGGCAGTGACCTTGACGCATTCCAGCGGTACGCAAAAGCTGCTTGCCGCGACCTGCGCCACCTTCTGGAACAGTCCTTGACCCATTTCCGTGCCGCCGTGATTCATGTGAATCGAGCCGTCATGATAGACATGCACGAGCGCACCGGCCTGGTTGAGATGAGTCAGAGTGAAGGAGATGCCGAACTTGACCGGTGTTAGGGCGATGCCCTTCTTCAGCACGGGATTCGCGGAATTCCATTCAGCGATCGCGGCGCGGCGTGCGCGATAGTCCGATGTTTCCTCCAATTCCTCGACAATGTCGTGCAGCACGAAGTCCTCGACAGGCATGTGATAGGGCGTGGTCTGCGGTGTCTCGTCTGCAGGATTGCGGGCAGGCGTCGCGTTGCCTGACGAGACCTTGTTGGCGGCGGCGTAAAAGTTGATCCGGCGAACATCCAGCGGGTCCATGCCGAGTTGGTGGGCGACATGATCAATCACCCGCTCAATGCCGACCATGCCCTGCGGGCCGCCGAATCCGCGGAATGCGGTTGCTGACTGGGTGTTGGTCTTGAGCCGGTGCGACGTGATCCGCGCCGTCGGCAGGCGATAGGCGTTGTCGGCATGGAGCATTGCGCGGTCGGCAACGGGCAGCGAAAGATCCTGAGCCCAGCCGCAACGGCAATACTGGGTGAAATCTACGCCGGCCAGCCGCCCGCTGTCGTTGAATCCTGCCCGGTAGTCGATGCGAAAGTCGTGGCGCTTGCCGGTGATCATGAAGTCATCGTCCCGGTCGTAGCGCATCTTGCATGGACGTCCCGTTGCACGTGCCGCGACGGCGCAGGCGACGGCGACTGCATTGGCTTGGCTTTCCTTGCCGCCAAAGCCTCCCCCCATGCGCCGCACCACGACTTGGACGGCATGCATCGGCACGCCAAGCGCGTCTGCGATCTTGTGCTGGATTTCGCTCGGGTGCTGGGAGGAGCAATGCACGATCATGTCGCCGCTGTCCTGCGGCAACGCTAGTGCGGCATGTCCTTCGAGGTAGAAGTGTTCCTGCGCGCCTATCTCGATCGAACCCTCGACGACATGCTCGGCTGCGGCGAGCGCGGCCTCGACGTCGCCCTTGAGATAGACGCGTGGCCCCTCCTCAAATCGACTGTCCGCGGCGAGCGCGTCGTCCATTGAGAGAATTGCGGGCAGTTCCTCGTAGCCGATCTTTCCAAGCCGCGCCGCCTTGCGGGCCGCCAGGTGCGTGTCGGCGGCTACGAGAAAGAGCGGCTGCCCCAGGTAGTGGACCTTGCCGTCGGCGAGAAGCGGTTCGTCATGAACGGACGGCGAAACGTCGTTGGCAAACGGCAGGTCGCTCGCGGTCAGCACCGCGACCGTTCCCGCTGCGGCGCGCACCTCCCCAAGCTCCATGCCCGTGATGCGTCCATGCGCCATCGAACTGATGCCGAAAGCGAGCGAGAGCGTGCCTTCCGGCACCGGGACGTCGTCCACGTAGTGCGCGGCGCCGGTGACATGCAGAATCGCCGCGTCATGGGGCAGGGGAGTGCCGACGCTCAAGGGGCGACCTCCAGGACATTCGTGTCGGTGCCTTGGTCGTCCAGGAAGGCACGCGTGAGCATGTTGCGGGCCGAATCGAGCCGGTAGGCGGTCGACGCGCGCAAGTCAGTGAGCGGCGTGAAGTCCTGCTCCCACGCGTCTCGTGCGGCTCGTATGGCGGTCTCGTTCCATTCCTGGCCGGAGAGTGCGTTCTCAACGTGCCGGGCGCGTGTCGGGATGGCGGCCATGCCGCCAAAGGCGACGCGCGCCTCGTCCACCCGTCCGTTCCGGACGCGGATGTTGAAACAGCCGCAGACGGCGGAAATGTCCTGGTCGAACCGCTTGGATAGCTTGTAGCATCTCAACCTGTCAGTCTGGCGTGGGAAGCTCACCGCCTCGACGAATTCGCCGGGCGCACGATCCTGCACGCCGTAGTCGAGGAAGAAGTCTTCAAGCGGCAAGTCCCGGCGATCGTTTCCGCGCCTGAGGTGCAGCCTTGCGCCGAGCGCGATCAGTGCTGGAGGGAGATCTCCTACGGGTGAGCCATTGGCGATGTTGCCTCCGATGGTTGCGGCATTGCGAACCTGCACCGAGCCGAAGCGGCGGATCAGTTCGCCAAGGCTTGGATGCAGGTCTGCGATCGCATCACCTATCTCTGAAAGCGTGGCCATGGCTCCGATGCGGACTGCCTTCGGGCCGACATCGATGGCCTTGAGATCCTGGATGCCGCCGAGAAAGAGGATTCTCTCGGGTTCCTGCAGGGCCTTGGTGACCGCGAGTCCGACATCGGTGGCGCCGGCAACGAGCACGGCGTCGGGATGCGCGACATACAGGGCTGCCAGTTCGTCCGCGCTTTCGGGTGCAATGCGGGACACGCCGCCGTCGGAGGCCGTCGCGAAGGTCGCAGGCAGCGTGCCGTCTTCGGCGATCCAGTCCGGGACGGGTTCCGATGCCGCATCCTCGGCAGCGCGCACAATGGGAGCGTAACCGGTGCAGCGGCAGAGGTTGCCGGCGAGCTGGACGTCGAAGTCACGCATTCCGTTCTTGTGCGCGCAGGCCATGGATACGACGAATCCCGGCGTGCAGAAGCCGCATTGCGATCCGTGGTGCCTGACCATGGCTTTCTGGACGGGATGGAGCGATCCGTCCGGTCCGGACACGCCCTCGACGGTGCGCACGGCCTTGCCATGGAGCTGCGGCAGAAACAGAATGCAGGAATTGAGGGTTCGGGTGCCGCTCCCGTCGGACACCATGACCGTGCAGGCCCCGCAGTCACCTTCGTTGCAGCCCTCCTTTGTGCCGTTCAGGCCTCGGTCTTCGCGAAGCCAGTCAAGCAGCGTGCGAGTCACGGGGACGTCACTTAGCTCCACCGGCTCCCCGTTCAGGAGAAACGCAATTTCGCGCATCGCATGTCCGACGCCGCTTTCTATTCCTGCGGTTGGTCCCGCACGCCTCCGTCCCGATGCGGCGTAAAGCCGGAGGTTTCCTGTCGGCCACCAAGCAAAGCCGTGAACGTGCCGCTTTGCAAGAGTTGATTTGGTCTTTTGCTGACCTGATGTTGCTCAAGGACGTAGAGGGTTGGGTGCGCCGGACTTGCCTTGCGGGTCGTGCAGAATGGCGACGTTTGCCGAGCGGGACCTGCTATTCGTCAAATTCGGGCGAGAAGGTCGTTACCGGCAACCCCGCTTCCTCCAACATCGTCGCTCCAGCCCGGAAACTGTCGTCCAGGGCGCAATCGGCATCCGGAATTGGCGGGCACACCAGTGCGCCAATGCCGGCCTGGATGATTGCGCGGCTGCAGTCCGCGCACGGAAAGCGGTTCACGTACAGTGTGGCTCTGGACAAGGAGACACCGACACTTGCAGCATTGTAAATTGCGTTGCGCTCGGCATGTTCGAACCAGAAGAACTTCTCGCAGCTCTCCCTGTTGAACCGACGAGGGTCGCTGCCTTGCACGCCTCGCGGAAACCCGTTGTAGCCCGTCGACAGGACCACGTTCCTGGAGTCGACGATGACGCAACCGACTTGGAAATGGGGATCTTCCGACCATCCAGAGACATGATCGCACAATCCCATGAACCGGGTGTGCCATAATTGTGAATCCGCCATCCTGAGCTATCTCCCGAACCTGCTGGCTGCCACCGCGGCCAAGTGAATTTCCGGAGCAACGGTGCCAGGCATTTCGCCCCCATGTTCGCCGCATAGAACCTTGCCGCACACGAGAGGCGAGGGAGTCGGCGAGTCAAGCCGACTCCCTTGCCAGGCTGTGACAGCAGTCAAATTGCGGCCGGCCTGCAGCGGAGTTCCAGTCATCGAGACGCGCTCGGCAGCATCTGGCCAGTTTCCGGAAAGTCCCGAATCGCTGCAGGGTCCTTCAGCGGCGCGTCGTTTCGTGACCAGCCGCCGGGCTGATCCAGTTCACCGTCCGAATTGCGGAAGGGATCGCCATTGAGCTTGAGAAACTGCGCATCTGCCGGAGAGACCTCGTCATCATATCGAATCGCGTCCACCGGGCAGATGCTCTCGCACAAGGCGCATTCGATGCACTCGGTGGGGTGGATATAGAACATCCGCTCGCCCTCGTAGATGCAGTCGACAGGGCAAACCTCCGTGCATGTCCCGTCCTTCACGTCAATGCATGGGGAAAGTATGACAAGTGTCATTTCCTACCTTCCGCGCCAAACCGGGGTTCGCTTCTCCCGAAATGCCGCCACTCCTTCGATGGCATCCTCCGACGAAAGCGCAACCAGCAATTCGTCGCTGTGCCGTGCATAGGCTTCGTGGATCGGCAAATGTGCCGTCCCGCGGGCCACTGCCTTGATCGCCTTGACGCTAAGCGGGGCACAGGAGAGGACATCTGCAACCCAACGCTCAGTTTCAGCGTCCAGGTCTTCAGGACGAACCACGGCATTCACCACGCCGTGGACGGCCAATTCCCTTGCGGAAGCGCGCCGACCGGTCAACATCATACCCAACGCAATGTTGCGGGGCAGGACCCGTGGCAGCATCACCATGCCGCCGTCGAGGGGAACACGCCCGACCTTCGCCTCCGGCAATGCAAACGTAGCCGTCTCGGATGCGATCACGATGTCGCATCCGAGCACCATCTCGAAGCCCCCGCCCAGAGCCAGACCGTTGACGCGAGCGATCACCGGCACGGACATCGAAGCTCTCAACGAGATGTCGCGGAACTGATATTCCATTGTCTTTCGCCAATACTCCACGCCGCTTGGTCCGCCGCCATCCTTGAGGTCGGCTCCGGCGGAGAAGGCCTTGTCGCCGGCCCCGGTCAGTACGACGCAACGGATGTCGGCACTTCCTTCGATCTCATCCCAGATTGCGGCAAGCCGGTCCGCTGCTCCCCGGTCGATCGCGTTCATGCGCTCCGGGCGATTGATAGTCACTCGGGCGACATGGTCGGAAATGTTCAGTTCAATGCTCACTCGGCAGGTTCACTTTCAGGAGCAGTCGCCGCCAGTTCTCCCAGAACGTCGTCCGTGTGCTCTCCAAGGAGCGGGGGCTCGTGTCGAACGACCAACGGAGCGTCGCTCAGGTGCACGGGCGAACCGACGAAATTCACCGGTCCATGGCAGTGCGTCTCGACGGTGACCAGCATCTCGTTGATCGCGGTTTGCGGGTCTTTCAGCGCTGCGCCGAGATCGCGCACTGGTGCACAGAGCAGATCATGTTCCTCAAGCCTGCCCAACCAGTGCTCGGTCGTGTTTGTTGCCAGGGCCGACTGGAAGCGCTCGTGGAGATGGGCCTTCGCTTTCCTGTGGCTTGCCAGGTCCGGATATTTTAGTGAAAGATCTTCGATGCCCAACGCGCTGCATATGTCCTTCAATGGATTTGCCTTGAATGCACCAACGATGACGAGCGCTCCGTCCGTCGTTTCAAACAGTCCTGTCAGTGGCATTGCGGCCCAGTTCAGGACTTCGCCGTGCGCGTTCCACTGCGCGGCTTCCTGCATCTGCATCGCGATCATGCTGTCATAAAGAGAAACCTGGACCTTCTGGCCACGTCCGGTCCTTTCTCGATGGAGAAGTGCGGCCAGCACACCTTGGACTAGGTGCATGCCAGCCGTGTAGTCGCACAAAGTAGTGGGATAGATCGAACGCGGAACCGAGGGGTCCGAGGTCTTTTCCATTACGCCCGTCAAGGCCTGGGCGAGCACATCCTGCCCGCCCTTGTGCGCGTAGGGACCGGTCGAGCCGAATCCTGTCCCGGAAGCGCAGATGATGCCTGGGTTGATTGCGCTGAGGACCTTGTAGTCCAGGCCCAGCCTTTCCATGACGCCGGCCCGAAAATTGTCGACGACAACGTCTGCAGTGCGCACGAGTTCGTGGATTGCCTTCCGCCCCGGCTCGGACTTCATGTCGATCACGACAGATCGCTTGTTGCGGTTGAGCGAGCCAAAGACAACGTTGTTCTGGTCTTGCTTTGATCCTCCGCCGAAGAACTGGCGCGACAGGTCGCCCGCGCCTTGGCGTTCGATCTTGATCACGTCGGCACCGAAATCACCCAGCATCTGCGTCGCGCAGGGGCCAAGCATCACTTGGGTGAAGTCAATGACGCGCACGCCGCTCAAGGGAAGCAGGGTCGCGCTTGCATCCGGCAGAGACTTCATTTTGCTACCATTGGTTCTTCGACCAACGCGTTCGGGGAAGGGATGTCGCCCGGATCTGCGCCCTGGGCTCGCATCCGCTTCTGGATTTCGCGATAGTTCACGCGTCGCAGCGGCATGTCGCCCTTGATTGCCAGCGCTGCAGCGATCCCTGCGGCCTCGCCCTGTGCCATGCAGGGCGGGATCTCGCGCGAGAGCTTCTGGGCTTCGCTCTCGACCGAGTAGTGGCGGCCTGCCACGATCAGATTGTCAATGCCCTTGGGCAGCAGTGCACGGTAAGGCGTGTAGTAGTCCCGTCCGCGACAGACCGTGTCCCGGAAATAGCGTCGAGACGTGATGTCATCCTTTGTCACGATGTACTCGCCCTGAAGCAGACGGGTCTGGCGTATGCCCATTTGCTCCGCCGCCCCCAGCA
>JAJEGW010000060.1 GCA_022819605.1 Silicimonas sp.
GTTGCCGCTGGACTTCATGGCGGCGCGAATGTTGCCGCATTTCTTGCGCTTTTTTTCGAACATGCCCTTGCTCCAGATCATGTAGGCCAAGAGTGCCAGGCCGATTGGCCAGAAGAAGATGAAGCCGAGGATCATCGCTGCAATCCAGGCTCCTTTGCCACGCTCGTCCATCCACCGCTCGAAACGGCCAAACCAGCTTGTGAAGCCGGAAGTGGTGGCATTGAGTGTCGCGTTTGTCATCCCTTGTGCTCCTTGGGTTTGTAGATGTGAATGCTTTTCACATGATCGATATCGTGATTGCCGCGCGAAGTTCAAGACGGAATGTGAGTGATTTTAACATTATTTTCATAACATGCTGAAAAAAAGTCAAATTTTTTCTAAACGGTGTGTCACAGCGCGAATCTCGCAGATCCAGGGCCGGAAACCTCGGTCGGTTGCCCACGCCGGACCGCATGCTCTGGAAGTTCAGGGACGCGGCAGGCAAATGCCCGCTCTTTTCGACGTTCCGCCTCAAGCGGCGGCAATCCCTCGTCGAGTTCGGAATGGAGCCGTTTCGTCGCGAAACCATGACCTGAGTTCCTTGAAGATGCGGCGTTGCGCCTGGGACCGGCGACACAGCAGGTAATGTTGCCGACCGATGGAGTAGCTCGCATCCAGCGGTGCAACGAGGCTGCCGGCGCTCAACTCCTCCTCCACGAGGTGGACCCACCCTATTCCAATTCCGAGACCTTGAACCGCGGCCCGCACGAGCATCTCGAAATTGTTGAAGCTGTGACCGCCAAGATCCTCGTTTGCAGCAATTCCGAGATGATTCAGGAAGACGGGCCAGTCCGCCATTTCCCAGGTCAGGTCGCGCCAATGCTCCGCATTGAGATGCAGCAGGTCGCAGTTCAGAAGATGCGATGCCGTCGTGATTTTCCCGCAGACGTCCAGATAGCCGGGGCTGCATACGGGCAGTAACTCCTCCGTCACGAGGTGGTCGGCGACGATTTCCGGCTGCGGTTCATGTCCAAGGACGATTGCGAAGTCGACCGTATCCAGCAGCAAGGCTGGATCGCCGTCAGTGGTGTAGAGCCGAAAGTTTAGTGCCGGAAACTCCGCGAACAGTTTCTTCAGGCGCGGAGCGAGAAACTGGCTTGCGAAGGGCGAACGCATGGTGATCGCGACCTGGTCGCTTCTCTTCCCACGCTGCAGTTGTTCGCAGCTTCTGGCGATCTGGATGAGTCCGTTGGCAATGGCGTGATGCAGGTCTCTTCCCGCTGCAGTCAGCTCGATGTTCTTGCCGCTTCTCAAGAAGAGCGGGACTCCCAAATATTTCTCGAGTTGCCGGATTTGCTTGGAAACAGCGGCCTGCGTGACGCTGATCTCGTCTGCTGCAACCGAGAAGTTCTCGTGTCGGGCGGCGGCCTCGAACGGGCGAAGGGCCGACATCGGCGGAAGTTTTTGTAAGTGGTTCTGCATGATTTCACCTCGGTTTGACTGGGCAGCCCGTCAGGACCTTCCACGGCAAGGCTCTCAGACTGAGGCTTTCAGGATAACCTGAGGTATTGAAGAGGGGGAAGACTTGTCGATTTGAGTTTTGGCGTGGCACGTATAGTGTTCCGGGGCAATTCGCGAGCCGGGACGGGCAGGACATGACCAAGCTGAAAGGCATATTCGCGGCGATGTGCACGCCGATGGATGACTCGGGCGGCGCGATAGATCCTGGTCGCTACCGGGCGCATGTCGATGACATGATCGAGGCGGGACTGCACGGGCTCGTGCTTGGCTCTGGGACGGGCGAATACGCCTACCTGTCGGACGACGAACGGCGCTGGTTGATCAAGGAAGGGTGCAGGCACGTGAACGGGAGGGTTCCGACGATTGCACAGACAACGGCGATGAGCACGCAGGACTGCATCGACAGCGCCCGGTTCGCGCAGGATGCAGGTGCCGACGCGTTGATGGTCCTGCCTCCCTTTCTGGAGCCCCCTAACGAGCGCGGAGTCCTGTATCATTATACCGCGATCGCCAAGTCGGTGAGCATCCCGATCGTAATGTACAATGTCCCTGCGCAGGCTGCCCCGATGACGGAAAAGCTTTATCGGAAGGTGCTTGCAGTCGAAAACCTTGATTACATCAAGGACAGCTCGGGAGACTTTGTGGCGCTTCAAAAGCTGATTGGCATCGGCGGCAACGTGCTGAACGGATCCGATCCCTACGCGGTCCACAGCCTGATGTCTGGGTGCGTCGGCATGATATGGGGCGCTGCGAATTTCATGCCACACGAATGTTCGCAGCTCTACGATCTGGTTGCGGCGGGCAGGTATGCTGAAGCTCTCGCGTTATGGGACACCATGAAGGCCATCTGTCTCTGGCTTTCGGGCAATGTGCATGACGTTGATTACCTGACGGGCGTCAAGGCGGCCACGCGTCTGACCGGCCGGGACATGGGCGGAGCACGCAAGCCCTTGCCTCCGGTGCCGGGTGCCGCCCGCCACGACATCAAGCTGGCGCTCAGCAAGCTGCCTGTGAACCGCACCAAGGTCGATCGGCTGGTCTGGCGTGACTGGCAGGAAGAACGTGACTGGCTCGTCCAATCCTATCGCAACATTTGAGGCTCTCCCAAAATGGCCGAGAACAAGAAATCCTATCCCACAAAGGCCGTGATCGGCGGGCGGTCCGTTGATGCGACGGGGCGCAAGACGTTCGAAACCGTCAATCCTTCGACCGGCAAGGTCCTGGCAGAGATCTCCGAATGCACGGCTGCCGACGTTGACAAGGCGGTGGCTGCGGCGCGCCAGGCATTTGATGAAGGGCCTTGGCCACGGATGTCGCCAGCCGAACGCAAGGGGACATTGCAACGCTTCGCCACGGTAATCGAGGCGAATGCCGAAGAACTTGCCGAACTGGAGGCTCTGGAAGGGGGCAAGCCGATCACCGATGCGCTGGGCATCGATCTGCCTGAGACGGTCGCCACGATTCGCTGGCATGCCGAGGCGGTTGACAAGATCTGCGACAAGGTCACGCCGTCCGATCCCGGCATTCTTTCCATGGTGGTGCGCGAGCCCATCGGCGTGGTGGCGGCGGTCCTGCCATGGAACTTTCCCGTCATGATGGCGGCCTGGAAACTTGGCCCTGCGCTTGCCGAAGGCAACACGATGGTGCTGAAGCCGGCCGAGCAGACATCCATGTCGACGATTCGCCTGGCCGAAATCGCGACCGAAGCGGGCATTCCAGACGGCGTGATCAACGTAGTGCCCGGGTTCGGCGACGTAGTAGGCAAGGCACTTGGCGAGCACATGCAGGTCGATTGCGTCGGGTTTACGGGTTCAACGGAAACCGGGCGGCAGTTCCTGCATTACGCGGCGGACTCGAACCTGAAGCGGATCCTGCTTGAATGCGGCGGCAAGAACCCGATGATCGTCATGCCGGATGTCGAGGATCTCGACCTTGTAGCGGACCATGCCGCCAACTCCGCTTTCTGGAACATGGGAGAGAACTGCTCATCGAACAGCCGCCTGCTGGTACATGAGAGTCTGCACGACGAACTGGCCGGCCTGATCGTCGAGCGTGCGCAGGGCTGGGTGGTCGATGATCCGCTGAAAGCTGCGTGCCGCATTGGTCCTCTTATCGAGAAGGAGCACATGGAAAAGGTCTTGGACCACATCGAGCAGGCCAAGAAGGACGGGGCCAGGCTGATCCATGGCGGCAGGCGGGTGCTTGCGGAAACCGGCGGCTACTTTGTAGAGCCGACCATTTTTGACGACGTCACGCCTGAAATGCGGCTCGCGCGCGAAGAGGTGTTTGGTCCGGTGCTTGCGGTCTTGACCTTCCGGACGCCGGAGGAGGCCATCGCGATGGCCAATGACACTGACTACGGACTGGCGGCATCGATTTTCGCCCGGTCGAACAAGACCGCACACAACGCGGCGCGGCAGGTGCGGGCCGGAACCGTATCGGTCAACTGCTATGGTGAGGGCGATCTAGGTACGCCCTTCGGCGGCTACAAGCTGTCCGGTTTCGGCGGGCGCGACAAGTCGCTCGCGGCCCACGACCAGTACTGCGAATTGAAGACCGTGTGGATGGATCTCGGCTGAGTCCGACGATGAAGATCAAGCAGCTCCCGAAGATGGATGACAACAACGGCTGGCTGAACATCCTGCCGCCATTGCCGCCACCCGCTTCGGCCCAAGGCGAATTCCAGTCCGACTTTGCCATTGTCGGGGCAGGGTACGCCGGTCTGGCCGTAGCGCGTCGCCTGGGCGAGCTCTTGCCGGATTGCAGCATCGTCCTGCTGGATGCCGGGCGCGTCGGGAACAACGCGGCGGGGCGCAGCTCTGGCTTTGCCATCGATCAGGCGCACAACATTCGCGCCAAGGACTTCGCCGGAATCATTGATGCGGAAAGGGAGCAGCTTTCCCTCAACCGGGCTGGACAGGACTACCTCCGCGAGGCGGTTCGATCTCATCGCATACTCTGCGACTGGGACGAAGCCGGGAAGATCCATGCGGCCGCTACCGAGCGCGGTGCCTCCAAGCTTAATGCGTATGCGAAGGCCTTGGATCTGCTTGGCACGGAGTATGACCGGCTTGACGCCGGCCAGTTGAAAGAGATCACGGGTTCGGAATTTTACATCTCCGGTCTCTACACGCCGGGCACCATCCTGGTTCAGCCGGCTGCCCTCGTTCGCGGCCTTGCGATGACCCTCCCCGGCAACGTGACGTTGTTTGAAGACAGTCCGGTGACAGCGATGGAACTCGGGGTTCCGCACCGGCTGATCCTGCCGGAAGCCGCTGTAAGTACTCGCAAACTGATACTGGCCAACAACGGGTTTGCCGGACAGTTCGGCTACTATCGAAAGGATCTGCTGCCCATTGCAACCTGGGGCAGCCTGACCCGTCCGCTGACGGACGACGAAGCTACGCACTTGGGCGGCCGGAACAGCTGGGGCATAGTTCCAGCCGACCCTTCCGGCACTTCGGTTAGGCGGATGATCGATGGCCGAATCCTGATTCGGAACATCTACAGCTACAATCCCGGCCTGAATCCCGTGGAGCGGGACAGGACATGGGCACGTGTCCGGCACGAGACCTCCTTGCGCAACCGCTTCCCCATGCTGCCCGACCTGAAATTCGACTACACCTGGGGCGGCCCATTGTGCTTTTCCCGCAACGGCGAGCCGGTCTTCGGAGAGCTGGAGACGGACGTGTTCGGGGCATTCTGCCTCAACGGCGTCGGAATCGTGCGCGGAACGATTTACGGAAAGCTCCTGGCAGAGCTTGTCGCTGGCGTCTCGACTCCGTTGCTCGACATCATGCTGAAGGCGGGACGACCAGCCGGGACTCCGCCGCAGCCATTCCTTGGTTGGGGCGTAAGGCTGAATTTCGCCAAGCGTCGCCACGACGCCGGACTGGAGATGTAGGCATTGGACCTCTTGGGCAAAACCGCGCTGGTGACTGGTGGAACCTCGGGAATCGGTGCGGCAACCGCTCGGGTGCTGGCCGAGGCAGGGGCCGATGTCGTGGTCGCCGGTCGCAACGAAGACGCTGCCAAAGAGCTTTGCAACGAGATTTCTAGGGAGGACCGGCGGGCGACGTATGCTCTTGGCGATGTCGTGGACCCTGCTTTCGCCGCTACTGCAGTCAGAGTTGCGGAAAGGCGGTTTGGCGGACTGCACGTTCTTGTCAACGCCGCAGGCGCGATCGTCAGGGGCGCTGTTGAGGGGACTACTGACGAAGATTGGAACAGGGTGCTTTCTGTCAACGTCACAGGCACGTTCTTCATGTCCCGGGCAGCAATTCCCGCGCTGCGCCGGTCCGGGGGCGGCAGCATTGTCAATCTGGGATCCACAGTCGGGCTGGTCGGCTGTCCGAACCTTGTAGCCTATTGCGCAAGCAAGGGCGCAGTCGTGAACCTGACACGGGCCATGGCGCTTGACCACGCGCACGAGAACATCCGGGTGAATGCCGTCTGCCCTGGCGCGGTTGACACGCCGATGCTGGTCTCGGGTCGCGGTGACGCGGCGCCGGATCAGGTGCGCGAGGCGAACCGCGATTCGATTCCGCAGCGTTGGCTGCCCGGGCCGATCGAGATCGCCAATGCCATCGCGTTTTTGGCTTCGGATATCAGCAAGCACGTTACGGGCACGGCATTACCGGTCGACGGGGGTTTTACAGCGAAATGAGTGCAAGTCTGAAAGACAGGGTCGCAATCGTGACTGGCGGCGCGCGGGGGATCGGCCTTGCTATTGCGCGGTCCCTGCACGAGGCGGGGGCGCTCGTCGTGATCGGGGACATTCAATCCTTGGATGATGACGATCTGCACTGTCATGAACTCGATGCGACTGACGAGGCGTCCGTCGCCGCATTCTTTGCCCATGTTTGCCAGAACCACGGCAGACCCTCGGTACTGGTCAACAATGCGGGCATTCTTTCCGGCGGACCGCTTGATCGGCTGACGGTTTCGGAGTGGGACAATGTCATGGCGGTCAATTTGCGCGGGCCGTTCCTCATGGCCCGGCAGTTCGCGTCCTGCTGTGCGTCGCAGGACAGCCCGGCCATAGTCAATATAAGCTCGATCGAGGCATTCAGTGGCAACCCCGACCATACCGCCTACATGACTTCCAAGGCGGGCATCAACGGCCTGACGGTTTCGCTGGCGATCGACCTCGGGCCCAGGGGTGTGCGCGTCAACGCCATTGCGCCAGGCTGGATCAACACCGAGATGAACGATGGGTACATGGCGCGGGTTCCGGATCGTGCCAAGGCTGAAGAGCAGCTGTGCAGCCTGCATCCGGTGGGGCGGATCGGATCGCCTTCGGACATCGGTGACGTCGCGGTCTGGCTGGCCAGCGAACAGTCGCGGTTCGTGACAGGGCAAGTCATTCAGGTCGAGGGAGGCCGCAGGGCGAAGCTGCCGCTCCCGGCCGCATTCAATGTTTAGGTCGGGCCCATGAGCGGTGCGCGGCCCATGACAAGGCGGCGCGGCCGCGTCGTGAGACGCGATTCCCGCACGTCGAAGCAGCTGCGATTCTTGCCGGAGACGGACCGAGGCATCCCGTATGTGGACTTGTTGACGCCCGAGCAGGTCGACCGAATACACCGTGAGACCATGACGCTGCTTTGGGAAAAGGGCGTGGAGTTCCGCGATGACGAAGCAGCCCAGGCTTGGCGGCGCGTGGGCGCAGAGGTTCAGGGTCATCGCGTCCGGATCGATGAACAACTTCTGATGCAGCTGCTTTCGACTGCGCCCGAAAGCTACAAGATGCACGCCCGCAATCCAGAAAGGTCAATCACGCTTGGCCGACGCAAGCAGATCCTGACGCCGGCCTACGGCGCGCCGAACGTACTCGACCTCGACGGAGTTCGGCGGTCACCGACCATTTCTGACTTCAACGACTTTGCGAAGCTGGCCCACATGTCGCCGGGCATGCAGATGTCGGGTGGTGTGCTGTGCGAGCCACTGGACGTACCGGTCCCCAAGCGCCACTTGCACATGGTCTATGGCCTGATCCGACATTCCGACAAGCCTTTCATGGGCATGGTCACCGCACGCGAGCGGGCCGAAGACAGCGTCAGCATGGCCGAAATCGTGTTTGGCGAGGAGTTCGTTCACGAACACACTGTCATGACGTCGATTGCCAACTGCAACTCGCCCCTTGTGTGGGACCAGACGATGCTGGACGCGATCAAGGTCTATGCGGCGGCAAACCAGGCGGTGCTTTTCACGCCGTTCGTTCTCAGCGGTGCCAGCACGCCTGCCAGCACGATCGGATCGCTTGTACAGATCAGTGCCGAGGCACTCGCGGGTATTGCATTCTCGCAGATCATCCGTCCCGGGGTGCCCGGCGTCTTCGGACAGTGGATCGGGGCGGTGTCAATGAAGTCTGGCGCCCCAATGGCCGGTACACCGGAGATTGACCACATCAATCTGCTGGTTGGGCAGATGGCGCGTCACTACAAGTTGCCATGGCGTTGCAGCGGCGCCTGCTCGAGTTCCAAGATTCTGGATGCTCAGGCCGGGTACGAGGCCGCGCGGAATCTCTTTGGAGCCGCGCTGGCCGGCGCCAACTTCATACTGTCGACCGCCGGTTATCTTGAAGGTGCCCTATGCCAGAGCTTCGCGAAATTCGCGGTTGATGCCGAGCAGGCCGAAATGACGCACAGGTTCCTGAGGGGAATAGACTTTTCGGAACTTGACGACGCATTGGCGACGATTCACGAAGTCGAGCCCGGTGCGCACTTTCTCGGCACAAAGCACACGCTGGAACACTTCGAAGAGGCGTTTGTCATTCCCGAACTCATGCACCACGACAGCTACGAGCAATGGGAGGCAGAAGGTCGGCTGGATGCAAACGACCGCGCCGTCCGAAAGGCAAGGTCCATGCTGGCGGAGTACCAGACGCCTGCCCTGGATCCGGCAATTGACGAAGAACTGCGTGACTTCATTGCCCGGCGTGAACTCGAGATCGGCGATGCCGTCATGTGATCCGGATCAAGCGGCGGGCAACGACTGCGTTCAGCGAACGAAGCCAAGCGATCCTGCGTTCTGAAGATGACCTGTGGCTGGTCAAGATCGCTCGAAGGTCGCCGAACGCATCGTGAGGGAATTATATACGAAAGTCCCATGGTTCGATGCCAGGGTTGCGCTCATGGTAGGAGTTTGACAAGAAGATCAAGCACGAGGGTGAGGCGTTGCTTTTCCGATCTCGGCAACAGAGTTTGAGGGCCACGGCCCTGCTGAAACGCCCCACTGCTGGGGCAAACATAACGAGGCGTCCGGGATTGGCGCATCTGCACGGCGAGAAGCGTT
>JAJEGW010000008.1 GCA_022819605.1 Silicimonas sp.
AACGCTTCTCGCCGTGCAGATGCGCCAATCCCGGACGCCTCGTTATGTTTGCCCCAGCAGTGGGGCGTTTCAGCAGGGCCGTGGCCCTCAAACTCTGTTGCCGAGATCGGAAAAGCAACGCCTCACCCTCGTGCTTGATCTCCTTGTCATACTCCTACCATGAGCGCAACCCTGGCATCGAACCATGGGACTTTCGTATATAATTCCCCAAATTTGCGCCCGACCTGTTGCAATTTCGTTTGCCAGAAAGGGCATGCGGCTTGAGCCGCTTGTGCCCGGAGTAGCCCAAGACAAGGATCGCATCCGGTATTCTTGAGTTTGCCCCGCGAGGACCTCATGTACGCGCACCATTTCATCGGCACCAGATTGGCCGTCAGTCGTGGCATAACGGCCAAGTCCCCCGACCCAGGTTCGTCCGTCTGCGCGGGCTGTTCGCGGTCATGACGACATCAGTATGCCGGCTCAGCACATTCTCGACCACCCCGTGAACCGGCAATCCCTAGGACACCTGACGTTACCAAGAGAGCCGCCTGACGGCATGATCGCACATACTCCTCAAAGGTTTCGCTTGAGTTTTTCGAAAATTGCCTCAGACTCCGACCAGCATTGGACGTCAAGCCGTCTGCCTCAAGTTGGCATTCGTCTTGGTTTTTTTCGCTGCTCTAAGACTGGCCCGGATTATCCGGGCGAGAATACCAAAGGAAAACTACCATGCCTACTGGCACCGTGAAGTGGTTCAATACCCACAAAGGTTACGGGTTCATCGCGCCCGACGAAGGCGGAAAGGACGTGTTCGTTCACGTTTCTGCCGTGCAAAAGGCCGGATTGACAGGATTGAGCGACAATCAGATGGTCGAGTACGAGTTGGCCGAAGGCCGGGACGGCCGCCAGATGGCGGACGAACTGAAGGCCATCTGACGAGTCAGCACTAACACTGTATGTGTTCATGAATCCGCCGATGCGCAAGCCTCCGGCGGATTCATGATTGTTCTGGATAGCTTTCTACGCGCTGCACAAATAAGGGGACGGTGCCGCGCGAACTTGTTCGCCCACCGACGGAAACACTGCGCCTGGCCCTTCCCCGCGGACGCTGGGACTACAGACGCGCTTTGCATGAGCATTTGGCGCAGCGATGCGCACGGCCACACTTGCGGCCCAACGCTGCCGATCCCGAATCGAAAGTGAAATTCGCATGTTCCGAACGAGCGAGTCGTGGACAACGGTCAGCAGAAAACCATCAGCGAATCAGGCTTTCGAATTCCCTCCACTCCCCCTTTGACATGCCGGACACCTCTTGCGTCACGTTCTCTCCCGCCAACATTCTGCGGACGCAGTCGAGCGCCTTTGCCGAGAGGGTCGCGCCTCCCATTCGATAGTCCTCAAATGCCCTGTAGGCGAATGGGACCCAGTCGACGACCAGCTTGCAGATTTCCTCCGCGTAAACGCGAATTTCGTATTGCGCGTGTGCATCCGCCCTCAACCGCAGAAAATGGAAGAGGTTGTGCAAGTCTGTTTTCCAGTACCACTGGGTATAGACGTTTGCGGGCAGGTTCATGCGCGCGAGCTCCCTGGCCAGCCCCATCTGGCCATCTTGGGAGACCATCTGCTCATAGTGGTCGTAGCAGCGCATGGAATCGGACTTCAGGAATTCCAGCACGCGGGCCGCCTCCTCTCCCGTCAGCGCCTCTCCACGGCCCTGGCTGTTGACGGTCGATTGCGCGGCGAGATCGTCTGGGCTCGGGATATAGAACTCGCGATCCAGAATCGAATAGCGCGCCGAGTACTCGTTCACGTTGGCTGTGCGGTGACGAATCCACTGACGCGCGACGAATACGGGCAGCTTCACGTGCAGCTTGATCTCGCACATCTCGAAGGGGGTCGAATGCGAATGGCGCATCAAGTAGCGAATCAGGCCTTCATCATTGGAAACCGATTTCGTCCCCTTGCCGTAGCTAACGCGAGCCGCCTGTGTGATCGCAGCGTCGTCACCCATGTAGTCGATAACCCGGACAAATCCGTGATCCAGAACCGGGTAGATCGTGTAGAGATGATCCTCCATTCCAGGTGCCGTTACGCGCAACGTCGACTGCTTCGCCACTCGCATTTCGGCAATTTCACTTTCAGGGGTCTGGATCGCGTCCTCTGCCATGCGCTCGTTCGTTTCATTCAATTCATCGGACACCCGCAGCATAATGGGGTCTCGTCCCATCACAACACGTGAAGGGACATCGTGGGCCTTTTTTCGGCACCCTGCCAGCAACTGCCTCGAAATCGCGCAGGATCGGTTCCGGACCCGTCAGCGACATGCAAGTGCACGCCCCGAAGGTTCAGTGTTGAGCGCGCCCCGCAATGCGTTAGGTTGCCCGCAAACCAAAGGAGTGACACACATGGGAATCGAATACCTGCACACGATGGTGCGCGTGAGGGATCTCGAGAATTCCAAGGCTTTCTACGAACTGCTGGGCCTCGAGGAGACGCGGCGGATCGAAAACGAAGACGGACGGTTCACGCTGGTGTTCCTGTCGCCTCCGGGGCAGGAAAACGCAGATGTCGAACTCACCTACAACTGGGATGGTGATGACGGGCTGCCTTCGGACAGCAGGCATTTCGGGCATCTCGCTTACCGGGTCGATGACATCTATGAGACATGCCAGCACCTGATAGACAACGGCATCACGATCAACCGCCCTCCACGTGACGGTCACATGGCCTTTGTTCGCTCGCCCGACAATGTCTCGATCGAGTTGCTTCAACGAGGCGAGCGCCTGCCTCCGACCGAGCCGTGGGCGAGCATGGAGAATGTCGGGCACTGGTGATAGGAGGCGCGATCTGCGCACAGGCATGGCACTGCCTGCGCATGCGTCCGATGCCGTGGAATGCCTCGGCGCCAATGCCCCCGACTGAATGCGCACGTGTCCTGCCACTCCGTCTCGGGCCGGATGCGTTGCTTGTGACGTCAACTTGATTCATTCGCGAATGACGCCGGAGCTGGTGTCGTCCAGTTGATTGCGACGCCAAGAGAAGCTCTTCGAGAGCCGAGCCCTGCTAACCGGGTTGTCCGGGGGCTGCCCCTTGAACCTTGATGCGTGCAATCAAGGAAACGAATCGATCGGGAGGCTCTGCCGTCCCGCTGACCCACGCGTACAGATCCTGATCGTTCTCGCAAAGCAGGTCTTCATAGAGATCGAGTTTGGATGCGCCAAGTGCCTTCCCGGTTTCATCCCAGAATCGACCCAGGATCAGATCAATTTCCCGGGTGCCTCGTCGACAAGAACGAAGTCCCAGCCGACGAAGTCGAGTCTCACGATTCTCCTTCATGCACCTTCGTCGGCAACCTGGCCAAGGCGCTTCTCAAGAACACCGAGACGCGCGACGGAACGCTGCATCTCTGATCTGAGCATACGCATTTCGTGCAAGAGCTCGCTCATTCGGACCGACCCAGCCTCGGAGTCCGCACCGACGCCCTGCCCTTCACCAGTCAGCAGCCAGGAAATCGACACGTCCAGCACGCCTGCCAGCATCTGGAGCCTGTTCGCACGCGGCTCACGCAGGTCGTTCTCCCAACCCTCCAATGTCTTCAAGGAAACACCGAGACGGCGGGCGAGCGTCTTTTGCGTCATGCCCTGGGCACCCCTTGCTGCGGCAAGCCTGTCGCCGAATGTCGCGGCGTCCTCCGCAAACCAGTTCTTCCCGCCGTTGTCTTCCATGATGCCCTCAATCCGCTTGTGAACCGCAATGTCACCTTCTATCACGTTTGCGCCTCAGTTCCATCCGGTGACGACCATGCCGCACATTTCCGCGACACTCGACGGTGTCAAACCGTCGCCAACGGTTGCCCTGACGGGTCTCGTTGCCGCACTGAAGGCACAAGGCCGCGAAATCATCAGCCTAGGGGCCGGGGAACCAGACTTTCCCACGCCGCGGCACATCTGCGAAGCGGGAAAGAGCGCCATCGACTCCGGCCGGACGCGCTACACTGCCGTGGACGGGATCGCCGAACTGAAGGAAGCGGTTGCCGCCAAGTTCGCCCGGGACAATGATCTCGCATATGGGCCGGAACAGATCATCGTGGGCACGGGCGGCAAGCAGGTGCTGTTCAATGCCCTGATGGCGACACTGAACCCCGGTGATGAAGTGATCATACCCGCACCCTATTGGGTCAGCTATCCCGACATGGTGCGACTCGCCGGCGGCACGCCGTCAATCGTCGAGACACGGGTCGAGGACGGATTCAGGATCTCGCCCCCACAACTCGACGCAGCAATCACGTCCCGGACGAAGTGGCTGATCTTCAACGCACCATCCAACCCGACGGGGGCCGGATACTCGCCCGATCAACTGAAAGCCCTTACGGACGTGCTGGAGCGGCATCCGAATGTTTGGATCCTGAGTGACGACATCTACGAACATATCGCCTTTCCGGGATACACGTTCTCGACACCGGCCCAGGTAGCCCCGGCGCTCTTCGAACGCACGCTGACGGTGAATGGCGTCTCGAAGGCCTATGCGATGACTGGCTGGCGAATCGGCTATGCCGGCGGCCCGGTCGATCTGATTTCCGCAATGCGCACCATCCAGTCGCAATCGACGACAAACCCGTCGTCGGTCAGCCAGTGGGCTGCCGTCGAAGCGCTGAACGGGCCGCAAGATTTCCTGGAAAGTGCCGTCACAACCTTCCACAGACGTCGAGATCTTGTTGTGGCTGCATTGAATGCGGCGGATGGCGTATCATGTCCGGTGCCCGATGGAGCATTCTACGTCTATCCTTCGATCGCCGGGTGTACCGGCAAGACCTCAGCGGGTGGCACGGTGATCGAAACGGATGAGGATTTCTGTTCCGCGCTTCTTGAGGAGACCGGGGTTGCGACGGTCTTTGGCGCCGCGTTCGGGGTCTCGCCAAATTTCCGGATAAGCTACGCCGCCTCGGATGAGCAATTGACCGAGGCAATGGACCGCATCCAGGACTTCTGCGCCAAACTGGCATGAGCGGGCTGTTTTTGGCGTCCGCCTGAGACACGCTGGCGTGGGCAAGGTCGTATGACTTCAGTAGGTCGGTCAATCGGCTCCCACTCTACGACCACGCAGCCGTCCGCACGAGTTGCCCGATCACTGGATGTCCCGCCCATGCGGCGAGATCATGGCACTGAACCGATCCGGTCCACGCGCCATGTCGAATGCGACCTCGCCTGCTTTGGCCTCGATGGCATGCCACGGACGAACGGCAGAAGTCCCTATTCCCAGGCCGTCACTTCACCCAGCACACCCCTCCAAGCCCCAGCGACAAGTTCCCTGCCGAGGACACGTTCAGGGTTTGTCGGCGGCGGCATTCTCACGCCGACAAGCGGCGTGAACCCGAAACGACCATAGTAAGGCGCATCCCCAACAAGCATCACCCTTTCCCAGTCCCTGGCTTTCGCGAGTGCCCCTTCGATCAGAAGTCCGCCTACGCCTTCGCCCTGCCTCGTCGGATGAACGGCGACAGGCCCGAGAAGCAGGGCCGATGTGCGGCCCACCTTCACCGGCCAGAACCGTATCGCGCCACCGAGGATGCCGTCCTCGTCCCGCGCCGTGAGACAAAGATCACGCACGGGATCAGTGCTTTCGCGCAATCGGTATGACGAAAGGGCCTCGCGCCCCGGCGCAAAGCTGAGATCGAAGAGGGCCTCAACCTCCCACCAATCCTCTTCCGTTTCGACGTTAAGCTGCACCGCCCGACCCCGGCAAATCCTTATGGAGCGCCCGTAACACATGCGTTAGGCGGTGCACAAATTGGGGCTAATGTACATGACTGAAATCCTTCAGCCGTATACCGTTCCGCGTCCTCGTCCGGCAACCCGGCGCGATAGTCTTCAAGAACACTCTCGGACGCACCGGGACGGCTCTTGGAGCCGATGACCCACCCGGCCGCCGCCGCAAGGCGATGGAGAATGTTCCGTGCCGCGTTGACATCGCGGCAACTTTGCGGACCTTGTGCGCTACATTGCCGCCGGCACTCACA
>JAJEGW010000088.1 GCA_022819605.1 Silicimonas sp.
CGTCACGGACAGCACGCCCGTCCGAAGGCCGTCGAAGCGGCGTTCGCCCTCGGGCGACGGGCAAGGACCGCCGCCTCGCGCTGCTGGAACGACAACGGCGGCAGGTCCCGGGTCCGACGTGAACCCGGGTCCTGCAAAGCCCTCCGGGCATCCGCTCATGTCGTTCATGGCGTCCTCCTTGCATTCGGCGCGGCATGGATTGCGTCGTGACACTCACGCGTCCCGACAGACGCGTCGTTGCCATCCACGTGACGGAGCCTACGCGATGTTCCCGGATTGTTCAAGCCTGAATGTTGCGTTGGTTGCTCGATCGTGCGGCAGCACGAGTGAAATCCGGGCTGGACTCGAAAGGAAATCAGGTCACGACGTGATCGCCGGGTCTTGCGTATCGGACCTCGTCCCCAACCGCCTCCACGATGCCGGACGACTCGTGCCCCAGAACAGCGGACATTGCATATAAGGGGTGTGCGCCTCCATGTAGTGCAGGTCGGTGAGACAGATTCCTGCGAATGACGTCCTCAGCAAGACTTCGTGCGACTTGGGCTTGCGCACGGAGACATTCTCGATCTGCAGAGGTGCATTGGGTTCAAAGAGAACGGCGGCCTTCATCCTGCGGGCTCCTCAAAACGGCCGGCGCGCCAGCGAGAAGGTCTGCCCGGTTGACCCGCCCACGGGCTGGGCTGCCATGCTGACGGCCAGGTCCGCCACCTCGTCCGGGTGCTTGATTCGTTCCTGCGGCGGAAAGCCGGGCGGAAGCTCGTCCTTGAACATCTCGAGGACCTCTTCCGGCGTATACCGTTCCGGCCGCCTCTCCCGATTGAAGATGTCGGTCGCGACCGGCCCCGGGATAAGGTTGTTGACGTCGATCTTTCGCGGCCAGAGCTCGTTCGCCAGGCATTCGGTGAAGATTTGCACCCCGGCCTTGGATACGGTGTAGGAGCTCTGCCGGGCCGCCGCGCGCAACCCCATGCCCGACGACATGTTGATGATCTTGCCGCCATCGTTGATGTGTTCGAGGAGGAAGCGCGTGACGAGATAGGTCCCGCGAACGTTTATCTCGATCGTGCGCCACCACTTCTCTGGATCGCTGTCGGCCACCTGCCCCAACTCCAGGTCGGCACCTGCGTTGTTAACGAGAATGTCGACATTGCCCAAAGCGGAAACGAGCGCCCCGCATGCCGTTTCGGTCGCGGAAGGATCAGCCAGATCGACCAGACCCATGTGGCATCGGACATCCAGCGCCGTGATCCTGCCGGAAACTTCCATGAGTTCAGACTCCGTGCGCGCCAGGATGGCAACATTCGCACCGGCCTTTGCAAATCCAAGCGCAATTGCGCGACCGATGCCGCGGCCTGCGCCGGTCACCACGGCTGTCTTGCCGGCAAGCGGTTTGGAGTTAGACATGATCATTCTCTCCTTCAGTGTTGTGAGCGCATAGAAGCCCACATTGTCTCCGCCCTTGAGACGAAGAACCTCGCGGGCTTCCGCCAATATCGAAATGTCCATCGACAGACTTTCGAGGATCTTGCGCATGATCCCTGCCTGTTCCGCGCTGGACGTCGCGGGTTTGCCCGTGCCGGCGTAGACACCGTCTACTAGGCCAACCCATATGTTGGCATCCATGATGACTCCCATCGTGCCGAATTTCAATTGGTGGCGTCCTGTGCCCACGACGCTCCAGGCAAAGTCGCTGAGAAATGGTGGGAACATGGGCTCCCCGGTCGTCACGCAAGTGATGATGGTTGTTCTTGCCATGGCCATGGACCTTACGTCCAATCAGAGGGACTCGACGTTGCCGCACACGCCCTCAATCCAAAGTTGCCAGAACGCCCATGGAGTTGGGCAGCCTCAGGACGACTTCCCGGAATAACGTCAGCAAGTAGACCGCGACAACCTCAACGATGACGAACGGAATGACGCCGCTGTAGATCGTGGCCGTGGACACGTTGTACTTCTTTGCAACGCCGTGAATGACAAACTCGTTAATCCCGACCGGTGGCGTTATCTGTCCCATCCCCATCATGATCACCAGGCTGACACCAACATATTCCTTGACTAACACGGTTGTGGCTGCCATTTTCGATATACAGAATAACTGTGCCGACATATAGAACGACAGGGAGTTAGAAAATGACCATGAAGCGCGGATGGATTGCCGCAGCGGTTGCTGCGGCGGGCTTGTCAGGGATCGGAACATCGGCGGTGGCAGAAAGCGCAACGCTGAAGACCGTGGAGGAGCGGGGTACGCTCCTGTGCTCCGGCCATAATGGCAGCTACTTCGGATTTGTCGAAGTGAACGACAAGAACGAGTGGAAGGGGCTCGACATCGACCTTTGTCGTGCACTGACCGTGGCAATCCTGGGTGACCCGGACAAGAACCAGATTGTGCCGCTGAGCTGGGCACAGCGATTCCCGGCGCTTCAATCTGGCGATGTCGATGTCGTCATAAAGGCGAAGGGCTGGACCATGGGACGCGACACCGAGCTGGGCCTCCAGTTCTCGATCCCGTACTTCTTCGGTGGCGCTCAACTCATGGTCCGCAAGGAACTTGGAATCAGCTCGGCAAGCGAGCTCGGCGGCGGCACGGTCTGCGTGGCCGCCGGAACCACCATCGAACGCATTGTCGCTGACCACTTGAAGGCCGAGAATGTCGAGCACACGATGGTCAGCTTCGAGAAGACTGCCGAGGTGATCGGTGCGTACAAGGCCGGACGTTGCGACGCCTACGCGGCTTGGGGTCCGTCTATCGCTGTCTTGCTGGCAAACCAGTTCGAGGACGCCGATTCACATATCATACTTGAGGACAAGCTTTCCGCCGAGCCCATCGCAGCCGCTATGCGCCAAGGCGACGACGAATGGGTCGACATCGTGAACTGGATGCTGGCCGCGCTCATAAAGGCGGAAGAGCTTGGCGTAACGTCATCGAACGTCGATGAAATGACCGCCAACCCACCGAACCCCACCGTTGCCCGCCTACTCGGTGTTGACGCAGGAATGGGCGAGCGGCTCGGATTGCGCGACACGTGGGCGCGCGAAATGATCGCAGCAATGGGCAATTTCGCTGAAATCTATGACCGGAATCTCGGCGAAGGGTCGCCCTACAAGCTAGAGCGGGGCCTGAACAACCTCTGGAGCAACGGTGGTGTGCTGTACACGCCAATACTGGACTGATCCGGACAGTTTGCTCACGGGCCGTCCCCATCCAGGGGGCGGCCTTGCTCGTTAAGGGCGCTTCATGCTGAGTTGGCGAGATTTCCGCCGCATGACTGCGCGGGAAGTCGCGGTCCAGATCGGGCTTGTTCTTCTTGTTCTGGTCATTGTGTTCAGTGCCATTCGCAGTGCTCAAGTCAACCTTGCCGCGCTTGGCATCACCTCCGGATTTTCATTCCTCGATCGGTCAACCGGATGGAGCTACAGCTTCTCCCTGCTTGAACGATCCATCGATGATCCATACGCACGGACACTGCTGATCGGCTTCCTGAACACGATTTTCGTCGGATTGATTTCTATTGTCCTTGCGACAGTCCTCGGGTTCGTCATCGGCACGATGCGGGACAGCCATAATCTTGGACTTCAAGTTATTTCAAGTGTTTATGTTCAGGTCTTCAGGAACATTCCGCTCATCCTTCAAGTCGTCTTTCTCTATGCGCTGCTGATCCACTTCCCCGGGCCTCGGCAGGCACATTCGATAGCCGACGCAATCTTCATGTCCAACCGCGGGATCATGGTGCCCGTCCTGGAGCTGCCGCTCGACGTCGTTGCGGGCCTCGTTCTGGGATCTGTTCTGCTTGGCATCGGAGCAGTGCGCTTTGCAGGTTCAGTGAGGCGGGCGCTGGCCATCTGGCTGGCCGGAACCATTGCCGCCTTCTTCGCGGCAGCGCTTCTGCTCACGCCCGACGGCCAAGACCTGGTCTCCTACCCCGAACTCAAGGGGCTGCGTTTCGAAGGCGGACTGACGCTGTCCGTCGAGGTGGTCGCGATGATTGTCGGCATCGTGCTGTACGGCGCTGCCTACATTGGTGAAGTCGTCCGCGGGGGTCTCGCGGAAGTTCCGAAGGGCCTGAGAGAGGCTGGGGAGAGCCTCGGCCTGGGATCATTCGCGGTATGGTGGACCATCCGGATGCCAATGGCATTGCGCTCGATCATCCCGCCGCTTGGCAACCAATGGATCTTCATCATGAAGGCCACGACAGTCGGCGTCGCCATCGGATTCTCCGACCTGTTCTACATAGTGTCGACCTCAATCACGCAGTCCGGCCAGACGCTTGAACTTATTGCCATTCTCATGGGGGCGTTCCTGTTGGTGAACTTCGCGCTGGCCCAGGTCGTGAACTGGCTGAACGCGCGACTGGCGTTAAAGGGATACGGGGCATGAGCGCCGCGCCGCCAACCATAGGCAGGTTCGAACGGCTGCAGCGCCGTGTCTTCCGCAAACCGCTCGACGGCCTCGTCACCCTTTTCATTGCCGCGATTCTCGCATGGCTGGCATGGCAGGCGATCGACTGGGGTATCTTGCGAGCGGTCTGGCGAGCAGAAGACGCGGTGCTTTGCCGTGAAGCGCATGCAGGCGCGTGCTGGTCGATCATAGATGCACGGCACCGCCTTATACTGTTCGGCCTTTACCCATACGACGAACACTGGCGCTCCACGTCCGCCGCCGTCGCCATCATCGCGACCGTCATCCTGTCATGTATCCCTTGGTTCTGGGCTGCGCGGCGGCTCATTTCGCTCTGGATCGCCGGGTTCGCGACCTACTACCTGCTGATGGAAGGCAGCCCCCTTGGACTGGAACAGGTGACGACCGACAAGTGGGGCGGGCTGTCGCTGGTCCTGTTCCTCTTCTCGTCTGTCGTTCTGCTTGGCATGCCGATGGGCCTAGGGCTGGCACTGATGCGTCGCTCACGCTTGCCGATGCTGCGATGGGTGGCGTCCCTTCTGATCGACTTCATCCGCTCTTTGCCGCTCCTCACGACGCTCTTCACAGCAGCCGTCGTCGTGCCAATCCTGCTTCCGGACTGGCTGCAGGGAGACAAGATATGGCGGATCATAGTCGCGTTCTCGCTGTTCTTCGCCTGCTATCAGGCCGAGGTGTTCCGCGGTGGATTCCAAGCGATCCCAAACGGGCAGTTCGAGGCAGGCATGGCCCTGGGTCTCGGGAAATGGCAGTCGCTCGGCTTGATCATTCTGCCACAGGTGTTCCGTCACGCCCTGCCCGCCACGATCAATATGGTCGTCGTGACCTTCAAAGAAACAGCCGTCGTGATCATCATTGGCCTCTTCGACCTTCTCGCCTCTGCCCAAGCGGCGTTCGGCACTGGCGATTGGGTGGCCTACTATATGGAGACCTACATCTTTGTAGCGCTGATCTACTGGGCATTCATTACGTCGCTCGGACGCTATGGCGAATTCCTGAAAGAACACATGAAGCAGGAAGATCACTGAACGTCTAGTCGTTGTCGCGGCGCGGGTAGCCACGCCACTCAACATCCGGAAAGGCGTCACCCCGACGGAAATAGTCGTGCTTCGCCAAGTTGGACGTGAAATCCCATGCCTCCTGCCGACCTGCGGCAAGAGCGCTGTCGATCAGTTTCAGCGCCGTCAGCGAAACGACAACTTCTTCGACGAGTTCGTCGAGCGGCCCCGTGCTTTCCGCAAGTTCGATCAGGCGATCCATGTCTTGGTCACCTGTCCTGGCGAGGTCGTTTGACCTTCCGCATGATCGGAGGCGCCGACGGAAAAGTGGTCAGCGCGGTTTGTAATGGTGTCCGTTCAAGTTCCCAAGTGCGGCAGGGCAGCCGCCAAGTCATCCTTCAGGGTGTCAAGATCGTCGAACCCGATGTTGAAACGCACCAGATGACCGTCGACGTCCCATTTGGACGCCGTGCGCTTGGGCGTAACGGGCAGTACGAGGCTCTCATAGCCGCCCCAGCTGACACCAATCCCGAAATGGGAAAGACTGTCAACAAACCGGGTCACGGCGGCGTCCGAAGTCGCACGGAATAGTACGCCGAAAAGACCGGAGGCCCCGGTGAAGTCGCGCCGCCAATACTCGTGACCAGGACAACACTCGAACGCAGGGTGCAGCACGCGAAGCGTCTGGTTCTGCGCACCAAGCCACCGCGCGATGTCCCGGCCAGCGCGGTCAACATGTTCCATGCGCATCTTGAGCGTTCTTAACCCGCGCAACGCGAGGAAGACTTCCTGCCCGCCGGGCTTGTCGCCAACCGTCATCACAACCTTCCGAACGGCTTGAAGGATGTCACCATTGCCAGTGATCGTGCCAATCATCGCGTCGGAGTGCCCGTTCAAGTATTTCGAACCGGATGCCACTACGACATCCACGCCAAGCGCCAAGGGCCGACAAAATACGGGCGTCGACCATGTCGCATCTATGACTGAGACCACGTTGGCAGCTTTGCAGGTCGCCGCTATGGTCGGCATGTCGGGCACCTCGAACGTGCCCGAACCCGGAGCCTCGAACATCAGGCCGCGCGTGTTTGGCTGAAACAATTCGGCGACACCGGCACCGATCATCGGATCGAAGAAAGTGACCTCAACCCCCTGTCCAACCAGCAACGTCTCGCAAAAGTTCCGGGTGTTTCCGTATATGTTGTCGGCCACGAGAAGGTGGTCACCCGACTTTGCCAACGCCATCAGGGTACAAGTGATCGCGGCCACGCCCGACGACGCAAGAACGCATGACTCGGCGCCGTCAAGAGCGCAAAGCGCCTCTTCCAAGGCGAAAGTCGTCTGGTTGCCGTAGCGGCCATAGTAAATTGTACCGCTTTGATACCGGGCGTCGCGCGCAGCCTCGAACTCGGCCATCGTGTTGAACACCATTGTCGAGCCCATCTCGAGAGGCATGTTGACGTTTCGGCCCTCGGCCTTCCCTGGTCGGCCCTTATGGACGAGGATGTCGGAAATCTTGGAGTCTGCCATACCTGCCTTTCTCAATTTACAGATGACAGGGGGGTGCAGACGTGTCAATTATCGAAATGTGTATTCTATATAGCGGAACAACGAGCCTTGCCATCTGATCGCTCAAAACTGACGTCTTCCCATTGGGGCATTGGCATTGTCCAAACGAGTGGCGGCCGGATTACGGAGGTCGAAGGTCATCCTGCCGATCCTGATCCGTCCTTGCTCAACACGAACATCCCCGGCGGGCTCAATGGCCGCGCCAGGATATTGAAACCTGCCGTGCGATCAGGGTGGCTGGACGGTCGCAAGGGCGAACGCGGTCGCGATGCATTTGTGGAGGTAGGATGGGACGAAATCCTTGACCTCATCGCCAGCGAGTTGACGCGCGTCCGAGAAGAACATGGCAACGAGGCAATCTTCGGCGGATCTTACGGTTGGGCGAGTGCCGGGCGATTTCATCACGCGCAAAGCCAGCTCAAGCGGTTCCTGAGCACCATTGGCGGATTTGTTCGCTCCGAAGGGAACTACAGCTACAACGCCGCACTCGTTGCACTGCCGCATTTCGTGGGCGGCAGCTTTCGCGAGCATGTCGTCGAGGCAACGCGTTGGCCGGTCATCGCCGAACATTCCGATTTGGTCGTGCTGTTCGGCGGGCTCGCAATGCGGAACTCGCAAATCTGTGATGGCGGTGCCTCCAAGCATCGGATGGCGGACAATCTGAAGCTTTGCACCGAGAGGGGCGTACGGTTTGTCAATCTCAGCCCGCTTCGCACCGACGTCCACGCGTCGCTCAACGCCGAATGGCTTGCTCCGAGACCAGGATCTGACACGGCAGTCATGCTCGCGCTCGCGCGCACCTTGATCAAGGAGGGGCTGCACGATCAGGCATTTCTCGACCGTTACACCGTCGGCGCGAACCGCTTCATCGGTTACCTTGACGGCGCGAACGACGGCTTGCCCAAATCGGCAGAATGGGCAGCAGAAATCAGCGGCCTCGACGCAGGACACATCCGCACGCTCGCGCGCGAGATGGCGGCGAAACGAACCATGATTGCCTGCGCCGCCGGCCTGCAACGCGCTGACTGGGGGGAACAGACGCTCTGGGCCTGCGTGTCACTTGCGGCCATGCTTGGGCAGATCGGCCTCCCGGGGGGCGGCTATACAATCGGCTATGCGGTAAACGCCCACGTCGGCAACGTGGGGCGACCCTTCCGCTGGGGAATGTTGCCGCAGGGCCCCAACCCGGTCCCTGCATTCATTCCCGTGGCCATGATCTCGGAAATGATGCTGAATCCGGGAGCGACGTTCAGGTACAACGGCCAAACGCTCACGTTGCCCGATTGCCGTCTGGTCTGGTGGGCCGGAGGCAATCCCTTTCACCACCATCAGGATCTCAATCGCCTGCGCAAGGCATTCCAAGTGCCCGAAACGGTGATCGTGAACGAAATCAACTGGACGACCACGGCGCGGCACGCCGACATTGTCTTGCCCGTCGCCGCCCCGCAGGAACGCACTGATTTCGGCGGTGGCCAGACCGACAACATCCTCGTGCCGATGCCAAAAGCCATCGAGCCGCCGGGCCAGGCACGAGTCGAGTACGAAATCTATACCGACCTCGCGCGGCGGCTCGATGTCGAGCAAGAATTCACCGAAGGGCGGGACGAAGAGGCGTGGCTGCGCAAGCTCTGGTCCGACACGCGAAAGGCAGCCGACGACCATGGCACCCCCTTACCGAATTGGGACGCCTTCATTGCCGGGGACATCATCGAGTTGCCGGACCCGTCGCCCGCGCAGGTGTTCCTATCCGAGTTTCGCACCGACCCGCTGGAATGCCCGCGCGCGACGCCCAGCGGGCGGATCGAGCTCTTCTCAGAAACTATTGCGGGCTTTGGTCTCGGCGAATGCAAGGGGCATGCAACGTGGAACGTCCCTCGCGACTTGTCCTCCCCCTCTGCAAGGACATACCCGCTCGCCCTGGTCTCTGGCCAGCCCGGAACTCGACTTCACAGCCAGCACGACAACGGGGCGCTCAGCATGGAAGGAAAGATCGGGGGACGTGAACCCGTCTTGATCAACCCAGTTGACGCCGCAGAAAGACGCATCTCGGACAGTGACATCGTTGAACTCTTCAACGACAGAGGGAGGTGCCTTGCAGGGGCACGCGTCACGTCCGACATTGCGCAGGGCGTGGTCTTCCTGTGGACTGGCGCCTGGTACGATCCGGACTTTGATGCGCCGGATCATCGCGACAGGCATGGCAATCCCAATGTCCTGACCCACGATCTGCGAACTTCGGAATTCAGCCAAAGTCCGGCTGCACATTCTGCACTAGTTGACATCCGCCGCTTCGACGAGACTCCGCCCACTGTCGGGGCGCATGAACCGCCGCGGTTCGGTGGGCATCCAGAAAGGGAAAGGCCCCAGGCATGAGCAAGGAACCCGAACCGCGTGTCGATTCGACCCTGTCCAAGGGCCTGATGATTCTTGAGAAACTGACTGGCATGAAGTCGGGCATCGGAGTTTCGAATCTCTCCCGCGAACTGGGGCTGACCAAGTCCAATACATTCCGACTCCTGCAAACCCTGACCGCGCTCGGATATGTCCGCCGCCAACCGGACAGAAGCTACGCGGCCACGCTTAAGACCTGGCAGATAGGACGGTCGGTGGTGGAAAACCTGAACCTTCGCGCGGCCGCTTCCCAGATGATGCTCTACCTGTCCGACGAGACGAAAGAAACGATCTATCTGGCCGTCCGCGACGGGCTGAACCTTGTCTATATCGACAAGATCGAAAGCACGAAACCAATTCGATCGTGGAATCCAATTGGCGGGGCGGCGCCAATCTACTGTGTCGGAACCGGGAAGGCGCTACTCGCGGAAGACTATCGGCTATTGAGGGATCAAGTGGCAGCCAATCTTCGGCCATATACCGACAGAACAATCACCGATGCCGAGGCGCTCGACAAGGACATAGCCGCGACCAAGCTGCGCGGCTACGCCATTGATACCGGTGAGTTTCGCCCAAACGTCCTGAGCTTTGGCGCCGCCATCCACCTGCCAAATGGCGAGACGGCTGGGGCGCTGGGCGTTTCTGTGCCCGACATCAATTTGGGAGAGGGCGACAGCGAACGGATTGGCGCACTCGTGCGGCACGCTGCGAGTTCCGTGTCTAAGAATCTCGGGCGGCTCTAGTAGCGGGCTTCGGATCTTTCGCTCGAACCGCCCTACCTTGCCCAGATGAAGTGCTTTGCCTCGGCTGCATCGTCTTGAAATCCACTTCCTGTGGTGCTGCATCAGTCAGTGCCGAACGCCGACCGTTCGTGCAATGAAAGACATGACGGTTCCCTTCTTGGCCATCAGAGGTCCTTGCCGCATGCGTTGTCCGTATCGGCCCAGAACTCCGCCATTCATTGGGATGCCTGCACGCTGCCTGGAATGGGACTCGTGCTTTGTCTTTCGCTTATGTTTCGAACGTCTGCGATCAGGACGTTCCCTTCAACGACCATCACGTTCCATTTCGGCACACTGACTTTCTCGATCACCATTCATCCTGAACCTACCATCTCGCAGCTGTCGCATTAGAATTGATCATGACGCAGAGCGCCCAT
The DNA here is from genome assembly GCA_022819605.1 of Silicimonas sp. Classification (GTDB taxonomy): domain Bacteria; phylum Pseudomonadota; class Alphaproteobacteria; order Rhodobacterales; family Rhodobacteraceae; genus JAJEFO01. The sequence goes on from JAJEGW010000088.1 coordinate 10,529, forward strand.
TGTGCCGACATTTAGAACGACATTTCATTATATTGACACGCATGCGCATAGAACGCAATGTCGATCTGTGCCCGCATTCTGTTCACTGGTGACTGCGATGGATCGCTCTGCCCCAATGTCCCTCTGGGATGTCACGTCCGAAGAGAGCGAAATCGACTCCGCCGCCATGCCGGATCAGATTGTCGACGTTGCCATCGTGGGCGGCGGATTCACAGGCCTGTCCACGGCGCTTCACTGCGCCGAAAAGGGACTGTCGACGCACGTGCTGGAAGCAAGGCATATCGGGTACGGGGGATCGGGCCGAAACGTGGGCCTCGTGAACGCAGCGCTCTGGCTTCCGCCCGCGAAAGTGCGCGAGCAGCTCGGCCCGGACTACGGAGAGCGATTTCTCCGCCGATTCAGTGATGGCCCGTCCGTTGTCTTTGAACTGATCGAAAGGCATCAAGTCCGCTGCGAGTTAACCAAGACCGGCACTATTCACGCGGCGCATGGACCCTCGGGTTGGGACGATCTGAAGGATCGCCACGCAGAGTGGCAACGCCTTGGCGAGCCGGTTGATTTGCTTGATCGAGAAGAAGTTGCCGCGATAGTAGGGACAACGGCTTTCTACGGAGGACTCCTCGATCGCCGCGCCGGCACAATCAATCCGATGGGCTATTGCCGCGGACTTGCCCGCGCGGCCTCGGGAGCGGGTGCAAGGATCAGCACGGGTGTTCTTGTCAGGGAGCTGAACCGCGAAGGCGAGATTTGGCGTGTGCGCACCAGCGCCGGGGACGCTCGTGCCAAGGCCGTGGTTCTCGGCACGAACGCCTACACTGACGAACTTTGGCCTGGCCTAAAGAGTGTCTTCACAACTATCCACTACCTTCAATTCGCGACGGAACCGCTTGGTCCGGACGCGGGTCACATCCTGCCGGGTCGGCAAGGTGTGTGGGATACGAGTCCGATTATGTTCAACGTCCGGCGCGACGCCCATGACCGACTGCTTGTCGGCACTATGGGTCGCGTGATCGGCTCAAAGGACAAGGGCCTCACTCGACGTTGGGCCAAAAAACGGATCACCCGCATGTTCCCCGAAATTGGACGCGTTTCCTTTGACGAAGCGTGGCACGGTCAGATCGCGATGACGCCGGATCACCTGCCTCGCGTTCATCAGCTGGCCCCGTGCCTTTGGACGGCCATCGGATACAACGGTCGGGGAATCACCACAGGCACGCTCTTTGGGAGTGCGATTGCCGATCTCCTGACGGGAATGGACCCGACAGACCTGCCGTTGCCCATGACCGACCCGTCGTTGGCACCGCATGCCGGGATCATGTCACGGTTCTACGACCTGGCCTTTACGGCAAACCAGCTTTGGGAGGGCCTCCGATGACGGTACGGGCCGGTGCAAAATTCTGCTGTGTCTTGGCCAATCTGCGCCGAGCTATAAGTCAGATCAGCGCTGTCGACAAAGCAGGGAAATAGCTGAGAACGATCAGAACGGCCGCAACTGCCAAAAGGAATGGCCATAGCGCTTTCAAGATTGACGCCGGGGACGTGCCGCCCATTGACGAAGCGATGTAGAGCCCGATTCCGACTGGCGGCGTCAGCAATCCAAGCACGAGATTCAGGCTAATGACAACGCCGAACTGGAATGGATTGATGTCGTAAGACCCCGTCGCGATCGGAAGCAAAATCGGTGTGATCAGGATGATCGCGGCAATCCCGTCGATCACCATGCCGATCAGCAATAGCGCAAGGTTGACGATCAGCAGAAAGAGGAACGGATCGCTGGTGATCAGCGTTACCAGTGCAGCCAGCCGCTGCGGAACCTGCTCGTAGATGATGACCCAGCCAAACACGCTCGCCGCGGCGATCATGAAAATGATCATAGATGCATTCACGGCGGTGCGCTTGAACAGCGCGCCTAGCTGCGCTGGCTTGAGTTCGCCGTAAATCAGCCAGCCAACGACAAATGCGATCAAGGAGGCTACGGCGGCGGATTCCGTCGGGGTTGCGATACCAAAGACAATGCCGCCTACGATTGCCGCGGGGATCAGCAGGGCGGGCAGCGCCGACGCCAGGGCGGCAAGCGCTTCGCGTCCCGTCATCCATTCAGATTTCGGATAGGCTTGGTGCAGACCGATCAGGCTGACGACCAGCGCAAACGCAAGCGTCAGCAACAGGCCGGGCAAAATGCCGGCAAGGAACATGTCGCCGATGGGAACCTGGGCCAGAACGCCGAAGATCACGAACATCATCGACGGCGGAATGACCGGAGCCAGCAACCCTCCGGCGGCCGTGGTGGCGGCGGCAAATCCCTTGCCGTAGCCTTCGCGTTCCATGGCAGGCACGATAGCACGCGACATCACCGCGATCTGTGCCGTTGCTGAGCCAATGATCGCGGCCATGAACATGTTCGCAAGCAGGTTGATATAGGCCAGACCGCCCCGAAAACCGCCAACAAAGACCCGTGCCAGCGCGATCAGACGCTTGGTCATGCCGCCCTCGTTCATCAGCTCTCCCGTCAGCATGAAGAGCGGAATCGCAAGCAGTCCATAGTTTTCCAGCCCGCCAAACATCTTTTGCGCGAGACTGTCGTAGAGGATCGTGTTGTCGCTTTCCCAAATATACCAGATCGACGTGACGATCAGCACGACCGCCACTGGAACCGAAAGGAACAGAGCCGCGAGAAAGACGACTGGGCTCACACCCGTCCCTCCTGCGTCGGGCGACTGACAAGATGCATGGCGGAATGCAACGTCGCGCCAATGGCAAAGAGCCACATGACCAGCCAGAACAGGTATTTTTGGACCCCAAGGGTTGAAGTTGGCTCGGCATAGATGAAGTTGAAGGTCCTGCCCTGAAAGATCGTCGTGTCGAAACCGGCACGCATTAGCTCCAGCGGCAGGAACCAGCGCCAGCAGAACCAGAGCATCGCCAGCGCGAAGAAAAACACCACGACGTCGACGGACTTTCGGATTACCGGCAGCACATTTGGCGACGCCGCGTCGGGCAGGAGCGTGATCGCCACGGCGTTTCGATGATGGAGCGCGGCAGAGGCGCCGAGGAAAGTCATCCAGACCATGGCATAGATCGCGAGTTCATCGACCCAGAACAGCGCCGTACCAAGGGACCGGGTGACCACGTTCAAAAGCACCAGGACAGTCACGCAAACCGCCAGTGCGGCTGCCGCCCAAATCTCGATTCTGGCCCAAGCCGCCGAAAGCCGAAACAGCATGCATTCACCTTACAGAAAAAGGGGCGCGAGCAAAGACCCGCGCCCATTCACGTGTTGTCCTTGATCTTACTTCGTTTCTGCCGCAACCGCGCGCAGGGCGTCAAGGGACGGCGCTTTCTTGGACCAGATCGCGTTCCAATCATCGATTGCGCTGCCGAAGAAGGACGCATCGACCTTCTTGTAGGCTTTGCCGGTACCCTTGATCTGCTCCAGCCAGCCGGCTTCCTTGGCGACATAGCTGTCGATGGTGCCGTCAACGTACTTCGCAATCAGCTCGCCGATCATTGCGCGGTCTTCCTCTGACAGACCAGCCCACACTCGGGCAGACACCAAGCCGACCATCGGGAACATCATGTGATCGGATTGGACAATGGTATCGGCGTGTTCGTAGTATTTCAGCACCCAAATCAGTTCCGCATCCATGTCGATGGCATCCACCTGACCATTGGCCAGCGCGTCATAGACCGCAGGCAACGGCATCGGCGTCGGGGCAGCGCCCAGAGCATTGTAGAAATCCAGGATTGGCGTGAAGGGCGTGATCCGCAGCTTCAATCCGGTCAGATCGGCAGCGCTGTTGACTTCACCGCGGCTGACGATCTGGCGCAATCCTGCCATGCCATAGCCCAGGCCAACAACTCCGACCTGGCCGGGCAGCGGCTCCAGCAACGCCTTGGCCACGTCTGAACGCAAGATGCGTCCCGCATGGGCGATGTCATCTGCCAGATATGGCGCGTAGAAGGCACCAAGATCCGTCGCGCGGTTCGACACTTCCGCTACGGTCATGAACGCCATGTCAAGCGCACCGGTCTGAAGCTGTTGCAACATCTCGGCTTCATTCCCAAGCTGACGCGCCGGGAAAACGGCGACGCTATGGGCACCTCCGCTTTTTTCCGCGAGTTCGGCGCCAAATGCTTCGGCCGCCTTGGTCCAAATGTGCGGAGGCGGCGTGAGCAGGCCCAACCGAAACTCCGCCGCCTGCGCGGCAGTGGTCGCGACCGCGAAAGCCGCTGCAGTTGCAATAAGTCCAAGTGTACGTTTCATGCTTGTTCCCCGTTCGAATTGTTAGAGTTTCACCCATCCGTCGGGCGGTTCCTTGCCCGGATGCACTGTCCCGCAGTTGGGACAGGTGCGATCCTCTTCCGAGGCGTAGAATCTTTCGTAGACGGGCGGCAGATCCTTGACGATGGACTGAAGCTGCATCTCGGCGCGGTGAACGCGCGCCCCGCATTCAAAGCAATACCATTCGATCGCGTCCAACTGCCCCGGCTGCCGCTTGGGTTCGATGACGAGACCGACCGAGCCTTCCTGCGGACGCTGAGGGGAATGGCGAACATGGGGCGGCAACAGAAATACCTCGCCCTGGCGGATCGGCACGTCGTAGAATTCGTCGCCATCGTAGAGCTTGAGCACCATGTCGCCCTCAAGCTGGTAGAAGAATTCCTCGACCGGGTCGTCGTGATAGTCGGTACGCTTGTTCGGGCCACCCACCACCGTCACCATCAGGTCGCTGTCTTCAAAAACCATCTTGTTCCCAACAGGCGGCTTGAGAAGATGCCGATGCTCATCAATCCATCCCTTGAAATTGAAGGCTTGCAATCTGGCCATCTCGCTCTCCCTTTGGGGCAAGCTTTCCCGACGACACACATAACCGCAAAGAGATTTTCCGCATGTGGCTATCGGAAATGGTTATATCCACTCCTGATTCAGAGCGTCAGCCCGCAGGTCTCGAAGGCTGCGCGAATGGATGACTTCTCGTCTTCGGTCAATTCCAGCATAGGGGGACGCACACGGCCACCGACCTGGCCTAGAAGCTGTTGCCAGAATTTGCCGAAAGCCGTGGGCTTTCCTGCCGGCTTGCTGCGCTTCATCGCCTCACGCACCGGATCCAAGCTGTCACGCACTTTACGGGCTTCATCGAACTTCCCGGCGAAAGCCAGTTCGGTGTATTCCTGCATCCGCTTGTCGCTTGCGGTCTGGACCTGATAGGGCGGCGAAGAGCACAGATACAACCGCCAGTCCAGTTCCTCGATGTTGTCCAGCCAGTCCTCCTCCAGCGAAGTCGAGACCTGGATCTTGTCACCCGCCAATTGGGTCAGGCGCGCGTACATCTTCCGCGGAACCGAATACTTGATCGCAACAATGTTGGGCAGATCGGCAATCCGCGCACATTCCTCGGGCTGCATCAGATAACCGCTGTCCGGGTGGCTCCACATGGCAATGCCGATATCCAGTTCATCGCAGAACCGCTTGTAGTATTGGTAGAGCACCTCGCTCCGGTCCTGGCAAAAACTGAGCATCGGCGCATGCACCACCACGTAGTCTGCGCCACATTCTTGCGCGTGACGGCCAAGCTCCAGCGCAGTGTCCATGTTCTGATCCGAGATCGACATGATCGTTCCGGCTTTGCCTGCACATTCCTGGACGGCGATGACCATGTTGCGCTTGCGCTCTTCCACCGACATGGACCAGTACTCGCCCTGTTTGCCCGCCACGAACAGCCCCTTGATCTCCAGATCGTCGATCCAGTGGCGAATGTTTGACCGAAGCCCTGCCTCATCCAACGTGAGATCGGCGCTGAATGGGTTCAGGGCCGCCGCCCAAATGCCGCGCATGTTTTCGCGGGCATAGTCTTTCGCCTCATGCTTGGAATATTTCATTTTACTGCCCCGCATCGTCACCGCGCCCAAGTGGGCGCATAAGCCCGCCGCATCCAATCCGATTTGGAGGATGTGGCTATCAAAAATTTGTATATCAAAGCACGTGCAGTTCGGGATATCTGATTTTCGACAAAGGAGCTCGCCCATGAGAATCGCAATCATCGGCACCGGCGCGATCGCAAGCTATGTGCAAGATGCGATTGCTGCGACGTCACACACGATCGCGGCGTTTCTGGTGCGGCCGGAAAATGTCTCGGAAGCGCCCGAGCACCGTGTCGGGTCTGTCGCTGCGCTGCCGGACGAGCTGGATCTGGTCATTGACTGCGCGGGTCATGGTGCGTTGCGCGAACATGGAACTGCGATTTTGGAGCGTGGGTTGGACCTGGTGTCAGTGTCCATTGGCGCTCTGGCCGACACTGACCTGTCGGGCGCGCTTGAAGCGGCCGCTGCGCGGGGTAACGCCCGCCTGCATCTTGCGAGCGGTGCAATCGGCGCACTCGACTGCCTTCAATCCGCTCGGATCGGCACATTGGAAGCCGTCACCTACGTCGGGCGAAAGCCCCCAGCGGGCTGGAAGAACTCGCTCGCTGAAACCTTGATCGACCTTGACTCATTGCAGAGTGGAGCGGTGACGCACTTCCACGGGTCCGCCCGTGAAGCAGCCCTGCAATTTCCAAAGAACGCGAATGTCGCCGCCGCCGTCGCGCTGGCCGGCGTAGGGTTCGAAAGCACTGAGGTCAGGCTGATCGCCGATGCCGACACTTTCGAGAATGTCCACGAAATCGAGGCCCTAGGCGACTTTGGCTCGTTCCAGTTCCGCATCAGAGGCAAATCCTTGCCGGACAATCCGCGCAGTTCCGCGCTGGCGGCAATGAGCGTGGTTTCCAAGCTCGATCAAATGTCGAGTCGGATCACAATATGAGCTCTCGGCATGCCCGCATTCTTGACCGGGCGTTGACCCGGCTGAAGCTGCGCCAGCTTCGCCTGCTTCTTGCCGTGGACACCTACGGCAGTATCCAAAACGCTGCCCGGGAACTGGGCATTTCCCAACCCGCCGCCACCAAGATGATTCAGGACCTTGAACTGGACTTCGAGGTGACCCTGTTCAGCCGAACCAATCGCGGCGTGATCCCAACCGCCTTTGGCCAGACACTCATACGCCACGGCAAGCTCATCTTTGCGCAGATTTCCTGCGCCGCACAGGAACTGGACGATCTGAACGAAGGAAACTCCGGACGAGTGGTCATCGGCACCTTGCTCGCCGCCTCCACCGGCCTTTTGCCAGCCGCGATCGATCATCTGCTGGTCGATCGGCCCAAGGTCGCCATAAAGATCAGCGAAGGCACGAACGAAGTGCTGATTCCCTCGCTCCTTTCAGGCAAAATTGACATGGTCGTTGGGCGCCTGTCCGCCCTTCGCTATCGCGAGAAAATCATACAAGAGAAGCTCATTGATGACCGGATCGTCGCGGTCGTCGGCCCGGATCATCCTCTCGCGAGGAAACGGAATGTGACCTTCGAGCAGGTCCGGCCCTATGGCTGGATCTTGCCGCCCTTGGAAACGACGCTGCGTCGACAGGTGGATCAGTTCTTCATCAACCAGCGTCAGTATTCACCGCCACGAGCGATCGAATCAGTTTCCTACCTGGCTAATCGGGCGCTCTTGCAGACGCGTGATCTGATTTGCCTGATGCCCAGGGAAGTGACGGCGCAGGACATCGGCAACAGGAATTTGGTCCGGCTCGACTGGCCTGTACCTTTTGGTCAGGGGCCGATCGGCATATCGCTTCGCGCCGATGACACGTTGTCTCCGGCGGCGCGCGCGTTCAAGGCGGCCCTGCACAAGGTGGCGGCGGAACGCACTGATTGATATTCATCGAATTGATATCAGTATTCCCGCAATTTGCTTGAAGCAACGGCCCGCTTCGCCTGATCTGGATCGATGAAGGCAGGGGGAGCGGCGATGTATCCGGAACTGAGACTTTTCATTGGCGGCCAATGGCGGAAGACCGCGGACGATCTGGCCGTAGTTAACCCGGCCACGGAAGAAGAGCTTGGCCGCCTGCCATGCGCGGCGCGATCCGATCTGGATGACGCACTCGACGCGGCCGCAAACGGCTTCCGCACCTGGAGCCGCACCGCGCCCCGCGACCGGGCCAATGTCATAAGGCACGCGGCCGCGCTGATGCGTGCTCGCCAAGAAGAGATCGCCCAAGCGATTACTCTGGAGCACGGAAAGCCCTTGCCTCAAGCCCGCCTTGAAGTGATCCGCGGGGCAGAGTTCTTCGAATGGGATGCCGGCGAAGTCATGCGGACATATGGTCGTGTGATCCCTGCGCCGAAGGGGCACAAGTTTTCGGTGCATCACCAGCCAATTGGCGTAGTCGCGGCCTTTTCCCCCTGGAATTTTCCAATGAGCCAGCCCGCGCGCAAGATCTCAGGCGCGCTTGCCTCCGGCTGTTCGATCATCCTCAAGGCGGCCGAGGAGACTCCGGCCGGCGCCATCCTCATTGCTCGCGCCTTTGAAGACGCGGGCCTGCCGCCAGGCGTGCTGAACCTCGTCTTCGGCGTGCCCTCAGACATCTCCGGCTATCTGATCCCGCAGGATCCGGTACGGCTGGTGGCATTCACTGGATCCACTGCCGTTGGTCGGCATCTAACCGGCCTCGCCGCGCAGAACGACACACGAGTGTTGATGGAACTGGGCGGTCATGCCCCGGTAATCGTTTGCGAAGACACGGATGTTGAGGCCGCCGCCGTCGCGGGTGCAATCCGCAAGGTGCGCAATGCCGGGCAGGTCTGCACATCTCCCACGCGCTTTTTTGTCCATGACAGCGTCTTTGATGCCTTCGCGGAGGCCTTCGTCACGCGCATCAAGGCGACAGTGGTTGGCAACGGGATGGAACCCGGTGTGGAGATGGGTCCGACTGCCAACGACCGCCGCGTCTCCGCTTTGGCCGCGTTCATTGAAGACGCGCGCAAAAAGGGTGCGATCGTGGAGACTGGTGGCGCCAAGTACGGCACCCAAGGATACTTCTTTCAGCCGACGGTCTTGACGAACGTGCATGAGACCGCCCTGATCATGCGGGAAGAACCGTTTGGCCCCGTGGCCGTTCTGAACCCGGTTTCGTCACTTGAGCATGCCATCGCCCAGTCCAATTCCGTACGCTACGGCCTAGCCGGATACGCCTTCACCAACCGGGCGGACTACATCGACCGTCTGGTTGACGAGGTTGAGGTCGGCAACCTCTCGATCAACACGCTTGAGGCGTCGATGCCCGAAACACCCTTCGGCGGTGTGAAATCCAGTGGCAGTGGACGCGAAGGCGGCATCGAAGGCCTTGAGAACTACATGACTGTCAAAAATGTTTGGCACTCGGCTGGGATTGCCTGAAACTGGAGAATCTTATCGACGGGCTGACGGCATGACACCACCTGGCATGTCGTCGTGCGCCCTTGGGGAGCCCAACGCCGACACCCCACGTTTCTCTAGAACGACAGAAATGATACAGAGGTGCGGCCGTGATAGGACTTGACGCGAATTTCTGCAGAAGGACCCTGCCTTGCCTGAAATTGCCCTCCGGGTCATTTCTGCGTCGGAACAGTCGCCACGCGCTTCAGCACCCACGGGAAATGCGCTTGGAGCGGCTGCGACACATAGCTGGACTGTCGGCATGATCATAAGTACCGGTTCATCTTGGTTTGCAGTTCGAGATCCCTGCAAGCCGCTGAATGCAAGTGAGGGCCAGCCAGCTTCCATGCGCATTGCCGGGAACAGTCCGGGATAGGCGCAGGTCGCTCGAAAGGGCAAAAAGCTAGCAAGGAAACCCTGCAGACTGCCAGCGCTGCCCGGCAATTCCTCGCAGGTTCCCAACAAGAGCGTCAGAGCGGCACGAAACCGCAAAGCCTGGATGATCTACCGAGAGCCATTCCAGCAGCGCCTGCCCGGATTCAGTCTGCCGGAATTGGTGCGGTCGAGAAGACTCGAACTTCCACGGGTGTTACCCCACAGCGACCTCAACGCTGCGCGTCTACCAATTCCGCCACTACCGCACGCATCGGCTTGGAACTTTCGCCTCTTAGCGAGCGATTGCGGACTTGTGAAGAGGCGAATAGCCAAAAAAGACCGACCGCCAATTGCTCGGCGGGCCAAGTCGGCCAGTCGCTGCAACGATCGCCAGCACCCTTGCTCTTGCCATATGCGCCCGGATCCTGCCGTTGGCATTGACGAGCCCATTGGATACACGGGCACTTGACAGGCAATGTCGGCGGCAATCACGCAATGAATGAAGCCGACTTGCTGTCGGAGCTGGCACAATGGTCGAGTGGATCCAGTCGAACGAATTGCAAGACTACTTGGAGGCGGTCGCTTTCATGGAGAGCCGCGCGTCCCGTATCCGCGCGGGCGAAGCGCACGAGGCAATCTGGCTTCTTGAGCATCCCCCGCTCTATACTGCGGGCACTTCCGCCAACGAGGGCGATCTGAAGGACCCAGATCGCTTCCCTGTTCATCAAAGCAAGCGCGGCGGCCAGTATAACTCTCATGGACCCGGTCCAAGGGTTGCCTACGTGATGCTGGACGTGGCAGCCCGCGGCCGGGACGTGCGGAAATTCGTTCACGACCTGGAGGAGTGGATCATCGCCACGCTGGCCGAGTTCAACGTTACCGGAGAACGCCGGGAGGACCGTATCGGCGTGTGGGTGGCAAGGCCGGAAAAGCCGCCTCTCCCGGACGGAACGCCCAGGGAGGACAAGATCGCGGCACTCGGGATTCGATTGAGGAAGTGGATCTCCTTCCACGGCATTTCAATCAACGTGGACCCGGACCTGTCCCACTTTGATGGCATCGTGCCTTGCGGCGTCTCTGGCTACGGCGTCACCTCGCTTGTCGACCTCGGCCTGCCCGTGACCTTGGCGGACGTGGATGTCGCGCTGGAAAAAACGTTCAGTCAAGCATTCGGCACGCAAGACCAAGACTGACCCCGGCGCAAACCCGTCTCAATACAGGTGCCTGAAGCCGGCTGAGCACCGCCTCGACGTCGCACTTCCCGACCGGCCACCGCCGGAAAAGCCTTTCCGCTGTCAAGGCTGTCGTGCGCGATGCAATCTTCCTCAAATTCTCCGCGCCGCCCGTTTCGAATGCACCAGCGGTTCGCGCTCGCCCTGTCGCAGGACCGCCGTGTCGTAAGCTTCCCGGGCAAACACCTCGTGCACCATCGGCTCGAAGAACGACAACGGCTTCGTGTCGTAGTCGGGGTCAAAGCTCGACTGGTCCCAGCGTTCGCAGAACTCTGCGCAATCGTCGAAATAGATGTGACCCTTGTGCCTGTCGCGCTTCATGGGATCGGCCCCGACATGCTCGCCAAAATACAGGAGCTGGAAGTCACCGTGCGTCTTAACGACCCAAGTGCACTGCTCGCGCACGAACGGCTTAAGTATCGCTGCCGCGTATTCGTCGTGATTGTAGGGCGCGAATATGTCGCCCACATCGTGCAGGAGGGCGGAAACCACCCAGTCCGTGTCGCCTCCGTCGCGCCAAGCCCGCGTCGCGGACTGCAGCGAATGCCCGAGCCGCGTGACCTGATAGCCGGACAGGCTCTCGTCAAGCAGCACAAGGGCCTTCAGAAGCCGGTCCGCCGTGCCCTTGGCGTATTCAACTTCATGCACGGACAAAAATTCGTAATCTTCCTTGTCGCCATCTTTCATGGCCGTGAACTTGACTTGCTCCATCAGGAATAGATCTCCGTCGGTTTCTTGGCGTCCCTCATCATGACCTTGGCCTGCGCGGCTCGCATGTTGTCGTAGAGTTCAAGGGATTCGGGCGCAAAGAGCGAGTTCGGCGTGGGCGTGTGGATGAAATTCCCGAACCGGTCCTCGCCACGCGCCGCCATCGCATAGTCAACGGCCCCGACCTTCTGTTCCATGTCGGGGCGCACGTAGCGGATCACGCAACCGATGCGCCGGTCGTCCGAGCCGTTTGGCCCTGAACCATGTATGGTCAGCCCGTGATGGAGGCTCATTTCCCCGGGTTGCAGCATGAACGGCGTCTTCTCCTCGTCGGCAATGTCGACCTTGACCTCCTGTCCCCTGCTCAGGAGGTTTTTCGCGTCGAACGTGTCTTCGTGCGGCAGGATCGGCTGCTTGTGGCTGCCCCGCACGAAGTCCATGCAGCCAGATTCCACGGTTGCGGGCGAAAGCGCCAGCCAAGCCGTCACGAGACCGTCGATCGCTCCCAGCCCCCAGTAGGTGAGATCCTGGTGCATGCTGACGATCGACTCCGTCCTGGGCTCCTTGATGAAAAACTCCGCTGCATAGATCAGGATGTCCGGACCCAGGATTCCTTCGACCACGTCCAGAATCGTAGGGCGGCGAGCGATATCGACCAAGAATGGCATGACCACCTGAGCATTCACGCGCTTGTACGTGTTGAGGGGCAAGGGCAGGCCCCCATCCAGCCAGTCCCGTTCAATGTCCTCCAGGGAAGTTCGCGCAGCTGCCACCTCTTCCGCACAGAAGACGCGGATCGGAAAGAGAAACCCGTCTCGCCAGAACTGTGCGACGTCTTGCTCTGCCAGACGACCATTCTCAAGCTTGACAGTCATGGCGATTCTCCTTGAGGCCAAATTTGCCGGGACTCTCCCGCCGTGCTGAACGAATTGCGACATGGCATGTCGAAAATCAGTCTCGTGCACGCCATCCGCACCTGCCCAACAAAGAACGCGCGCGTGCCGCAGGTGCGACAACTGAGACAATTTTTCTCGCCGCCTGACACCCTTCCGCCATTGCCCAAGCCGGATCATGGCCGTAAAAAGGCCTCAATGAAGCGGCGGCCCACCGCCGGATTGCACAAACGCAACTTCAGGAGGCATGGATGGCTGACGCCGCCGTACACGAGCACGATCACAAGCTCGGATTTTTCGAACGCTGGTTCATGTCGACGAACCACAAGGACATCGGGATCCTCTACCTATTCACGTCAGCCATCGTTGGCTTCGTCGCGGTCGCTTTCACGGTCTACATGCGGATGGAACTGAAGGATCCCGGCGTGCAGTTCATGTGTGCCGAAGGAGCAAGGCTGATCGCGGACGGCACCTGTGCGCCAAACGGTCACCTCTGGAACGTCCTCGTGACCGCGCACGGCATCCTGATGATGTTCTTCGTCGTCATTCCGGCCATGTTTGGCGGCTTCGGCAATTTCTTCATGCCTTTGCACATCGGCGCGCCGGACATGGCATTCCCGCGCATGAACAATCTCAGCTACTGGCTGTATGTTGCTGGATCGTCACTCGCGATTGCCAGCGTGCTCTCTCCCGGCGGCAACGGCCAGATGGGTTCCGGCGTCGGGTGGGTCCTCTATCCGCCCCTCTCGACATCCGAACAGGGCTTCTCGATGGATCTGGCGATCTTTGCGGTGCACCTTTCCGGCGCGTCATCGGTCCTCGGTTCGATCAACATGATCACGACGTTCCTGAACATGCGGGCTCCGGGAATGACGCTATTCAAGGTGCCGCTCTTCGCATGGTCGATTTTCGTGACGGCCTGGCTGATCCTGCTGTCGCTGCCCGTGCTGGCCGGCGCAATCACCATGCTTTTGACCGACAGGAACTTCGGCACGACCTTCTTCCAGGCGGAAGGCGGGGGCGACCCCATTCTGTACCAGCACATTCTCTGGTTCTTCGGGCACCCTGAAGTCTACATCATCATCCTTCCGGGCTTTGGCATAATCAGCCACGTCATCTCCACGTTCAGCCGCAAGCCCGTCTTCGGCTACCTGCCGATGGTTTGGGCGCTGATCGCGATCGGCGCGCTCGGCTTCGTCGTGTGGGCGCACCACATGTATACAGTGGGCATGAGCCTGACCCAGCAGACGTATTTCATGCTGGCAACGATGGTGATCGCGGTGCCTACGGGCGTGAAGATCTTCTCGTGGATTGCCACGATGTGGGGCGGCTCGATCGAGTTCAAGACACCGATGCTCTATGCCTTCGGCTTCCTTTTCCTCTTCACTGTCGGCGGAGTTACCGGCATCGTGCTTGCGCAAGCTGGCATCGACCGGGCCTATCACGACACCTATTATGTCGTTGCGCACTTCCACTACGTGATGTCGCTCGGCGCCGTCTTCGCGATCTTCGCGGGCATGTACTACTGGATCGGCAAGATGTCCGGTCGCCAGTATCCCGAATGGCTCGGCCAAATCCAGTTCTGGACGATGTTCATCGGCGCAAACGTCACCTTCTTCCCGCAGCACTTCCTTGGTCGTCAGGGCATGCCGCGCCGATATATCGACTATCCCGAAGCGTTCGCCTATTGGAACGAGGTCTCCAGCTGGGGCGCCTTCCTCGCGTTCACCTCTTTCCTGCTGTTTGTCGGAATCATCGTCTACACGATCCTCGCCGGGCGGCCCATTTCGGAGAAGAGCTATTGGAACGAGCACGCGGACACACTCGAGTGGACGCTCCCAACCCCGCCGCCAGCACACACTTTCGAGACCTTGCCACGGCGCGAGGACTGGGACCGAGGTCACTCGCACTAGTGCACGGCCGTTGCCATATGTGACCAGCGGTCCAACTGCACCCTTGTCGCCGGTGCCGTGCCGCTGTCGCGCCAAGCCCTGAAGATCCGTCCCAACCACCTGGGCGGGCTGGAAGGACGAACCCGGTTGCGGAAATGCCGTATCGTTGGACCGAAACCACACATGGAAGGAAGCTTGACCTCTGGCCGCAGCAGTCAATGACGGCCCAAGGCTTCGCATGGTTCATCGGGACAACGGCGGCGCTCCTCTCCCTGCCCCTCCTCGCGGTACTGGGAACACTAATGGTCTGGATCCTGCTGGCATTCATGTTCGTGGCCGTCGGCGGCGTATGGCGAGCGCTCATGGCGAACCGCGCCGACAGGCAGATTCATGAAGAACTGACGCTTTCACCCGAACGGGTCCGCCTCGAACACAAAGCGCCGAAGCTCCCTGCAAGAACATGGGACGCCATGCCCCACTGGGTCACGGTGCACCTGTCAAGCGAAGGACCCGTCGAGGACTACCTGACGCTCCGGGGCGGCGGGCGAGAGGTCGAACTGGGCGCGTTTCTAACTCCTGCCGAGCGCAAGGACCTCTATGCCGAGCTTCAGAGGCTCATCCGAACTTGAACCGGAGCTTTCCGCAGCCACGGCATCCACCATGCAGCGGCGTGGCGCGTTCAGCTACCCGAGGCGCTTCCGTACCTTTGGTCCAACGACGCCAAAATCCATCCGGCCAGCGTACCTGGCCTTCAAGGTGCCCATGACCTTTCCCATGTCCCGGATCGAGCTGGCACCTGTCTCGGCAATTGCCGCCTCCACTGCAGCTTCCGTCTCGACCCCATCCAGCTGCTTTGGCAGGAATTCCTCGATGACAGAGATTTCCGTGCGTTCCCTTTCGGCCAGTTCCACACGCCCGCCTTCCTCGTAGGCACGCGCAGATTCCTGGCGCTGCTTTACCATTTTGCCGAGTATTTCGAGGATGCCCTCGGAATCGACACCGAAATCCGCAGCATCTCCTCCCTTGGCCCGCCAAGCGATGTCGCGATCCTTGATGGCGGCGGTGATCAGCCTAAGCGTAGAGAGCCGGACCGCTTCCCGTTCGCGCATGGCTTGCTTCAATGCGGCATCGATCCGTTGCCTGAGTTCCATCTCGAGCCCCACGTTCCGTGGCAAGTCACAAGATTACCCCACCCATGCCTTCACTGCAACAAGCGACATGGAGCGTAACGCGTTGTTTTCAAACAAATTGTCATTTTTTTCTACCCCTTGACCCTTCTCAGGCAACCTCGTAAACCCACGACCGTTTAGCGTCACTTCACCTCCACGGTACCCAATGCCGGAAGCCGCCAAGACCCCAACCGCGTGCCTTGCCCTGGCCGACGGACCGGTATTTTGGGGCCAGGGTTTCGGTGCCGCCGGGACGACTGTGGCGGAACTGTGCTTTAACACGGCAATGACTGGATACCAGGAGATCATGACCGATCCGTCCTATGCCGCACAGATCGTGGTTTTCACATTCCCGCACATAGGCAACGTCGGCGTCAACGCCCAGGATGAAGAAGCCGTCGACCCGGTAGCCGAGGGTCTCGTCGTCAAGTGGGATCCGACAGCACCGTCCAACTGGCGGTCCACCAGTTCACTGTCTAGCTGGCTGGAGCGCAGGGGTCGTATCGGCATAGGCGGAATTGACACCAGGCGCCTCACCCGCGCGATTCGGCAACTGGGCGCACCGCATGTCGCGCTGGCACATGACCCGTCCGGCGAATTCGATGTCGAGGCACTTGTCGCGTCAGCCCGCAAGTTCCCCGGCCTCGAAGGTCTCGACCTCGCAAAAGAGGTGACTTGTGCGCAAAGCTATCGCTGGTCGGAGACCCGGTGGACCTGGTCGGATGGGTTCGGCAAGCAGGACGTCCCGAAGCACAAGGTCGTCGCCATCGACTACGGAGCCAAGCGCAACATCCTCCGCTGCCTTGCCACGGTCGGATGCGACGTCACGGTCCTGCCGGCGACCGCAACTGCAGACGACGTATTGGCACTAGATCCCGAGGGGCTGTTTCTCTCGAACGGTCCGGGCGATCCTGCGGCAACCGGCTCCTATGCCGTACCCATGATCCAGGACGTGCTTGCACGCTCGAACATTCCTGTCTTCGGCATATGCCTTGGACACCAGATGCTCGCCCTCGCCCTCGGCGCCCGGACGGTCAAGATGAATCACGGGCATCACGGCGCAAACCATCCCGTGAAAGACATTGAGACCGGCAAGGTCGAAATCACGTCGATGAACCACGGGTTTACGGTCGACAGCCAGACCTTGCCGAATGGCGTGAAGGAAACTCATGTCTCCCTGTTTGACGGATCGAACTGCGGCATTCGGATGACGGACCGTCCGGTGTTTTCGGTCCAGTATCACCCTGAGGCAAGCCCCGGACCGGTCGACAGCATGTACCTGTTCGAACGCTTCGTCGCCGCGATTGAGTCCGAACAACAGCCCTGAGCCAAACGGAACATCGCAACCGCGTGCATCACGGAACGACGGCGGGGATCGAGATGGCACGGCAAGAGCCGAATTTGTGAGGCCAAATGCCAGACTGGTGCAACCGTAGGCTGGCCACCGTGCCTTCCGCCGGACCTTCAATCTGGTTTCGGTCCTCGTCGGTCGTGCGCAATGCAGCAAGTCTTGCCGAATACGTCTCGCGTCCCGGATGAACCCGTTGAATTTCCGCTATCGCGCATGGATTCAGAAATTCCGCGATCATCATTCTTGCGCAACGCAAGGAGCGCGACTCGGTTCTCAGCAGTCGCAATGCCTCGCGAAAGAAAAGAGGAGCGAGGCTCTTCGCCCGAGCCAAATCGTTCGCCAGTGCCCATGCTTGCAGCGTCACGGTGCATTCTTGAGCGTTTGGTAAAAGTCTTCAAAGATGGCGTCCCGGTTAACATCGAATGCCTCCAGGATCGGGTGTCTGCCGTTCGGATGCTGCCAATAGAGATCGTCGTCAAGTTGCGGGGAGGTAGTCAGATACGTAGAAACGTATCCTGCATCCAACAGCCAGGCGACATCGATGATGTCCCATATCACCCAGGTCTTGGTCTCGGTTCCGGTGATCGCGAACATCCTGTGCAATGGGTTGTTGGCGTAGAGGTGGTGCAGGTAGTTGCCGATATTGCCTTTGCCCCTGACAAAACGCTCCATCTCGGGAAGCGAGACCTTAAGCTGGGCGCCGACGTGGTAGCCGGGCAGATAGACTAGCGGAACGCCGCTGTCGAACAAAAGCCGGGACGCGGACGGATCCTGCACCAAGTTGAGCGAAGGCCGGTTGCAGAATGGCGAATAGGAAGGAAATGCCGAGGTCCAGACCACAACGATCTTCTCGATGATACTTGGCTCCATCAAAAGTGCCGAAGCGATGTTGGTCACCGCGCCCATGGCCAGAACATAGAGCGGACGGTCATCCGCCAGGGCTCGTTCAACTATGAACCGTGCGCTCGAGCTGTCGATCGGATCATCGGCCGAGTCCAGGTAGCGTGGTGAACCATGGAACACCTTGCCTGTCGAATCGACCCCGCAGTGTTCAAACACTCTCAGGATTTCGACGTAGGAAAGCTGCTCTCCTTCTTCGGTGCCGACGAAGGCGATGTCCTTGGCCGATATCCCCTGCTCTACCAGCCTCGCGGCCCATCCGCCGAGACCTCCCATGAAACGCTCCTCTTCCGCATTTGCCGGGCCGCCGCGCTCAAGTATCTCCGTTGATCTGATCAGACCTTCCCGGTGGTGAACAAAGGAAAAGGGCTCTGCGGTCACGCCTTCAAGTGTCATCCGCTCTTCCGACAGAAGCGACCAGGCAACGGCGAACTGATCATCTATTTCATTGGCCGTATCTGTATCAATAATGACCCGCGGCTTCGGCTCCGGACGTCCCAGGCGAGCGCGGATAAAGTCGTGATCAAGATTCGGAAACCGATCTATGACGGATGCAGGTGTAGGCATTTTCTCTCCTCAGCTGCCGAAGCCCTTTCCGAACGCTTCCTCCTTGATGAATCGCTCGGAGATGATCAGCAATATGATTCCAGGAAGGGTGACAATCAGTGTGATCCCGGCTGCCGTTGTATCAAGGTTGCCGCCAGAAATCTTGGAAAACAGAAGTGTCGGCAAGGTGATGACCTGGCCCTGACCCAGAAAGAAGGTCAGCAGAAAGATATTGGTGGAGACCAGAAAGGTGAACAGTGCGCCCGCAACAACGCCGGGCAGCAGCATCGGCAGGGTCACCCGCCAGAGAATCTGCAATGGCCTGGCTCCGAGGATCATGGCCTGCTCCTCGAAGTCGCGCCCAAGTCCCTGATACACCGCCGTCAGCATCCGGACCATGTAGGGGATTGTCGGAATCAGATGGGCAATGATGATTCCGGCGTAACTGCCCGCAAGGCCCAACCGTATGAAGATCATCAGAAGCGCAATGCCAATGGCCGCTTCGGGCACGATCAGGGGCAGCGTCAAGAAAAACTCAAAGGCACTTTTCCCTGCGAAGCTCTCACGCGCAAGGAGCCGCGCCACCGGAAGGCAAATGGCCAGACAGATTGCGGTGACGACCAAACCGATGAAAACGGTGTTCACGGTTGCCTCCCAGACTCGGCTGTAGGGCGACAGTACGTAATCCCAGGCCAACGGGAGCATCGACTTTCCACGCTGCTCAAGCCACCAGGTGCCGGGCAGCAGCTCAGGCCAGGCCCACCGAAAGGCAAGACTCTGGATGATCACCGGAAGGAAGGGGCCGACTATGAAGCCGGCAACAAGCAAAAGATAGATCTTCTGGAACGGCGACAGGCGCGTGCTCAGTGTGTCATTCCCGCCTGCCATGTCAGTGTCGCCCCATGCGTCGTTCGTAACGCCGGTACACCCAGAGGTAGGCGAAGAGGATCACCCCGGCGACTATCCCGATTGACACGACGGTTGCCATGCCTTGGAGCTGCAAAGTGTAGTCGGCGTCGTTGAAATAGCGCCAGGCAACCACCGGAAGCGTATCCGGGAAGCCGCCGCCCAGGATGAACGGCGCTTCGAACGCACCGACGTTGAATGCAAAGCAAATCAGCGTCGATGACACGATCCCGGGCAGTATCTGCGGGAGCGTTACCCGGAAGAAGATCGCGCCGCGCCGAGCACCGAGTATGGCGGCCGCCTCCTCGGTTTCCCGCCCGATGCCCAGCAATACGGCATAGACGGCGAGCGTGATGACCGGCGTCTGCTTCCAAACATACACCGCGATGATTCCCCAGCCGTAGTGGGTCTTCAGGATTTGCGGAAACTGACCAGGGTCATCGATCAGCCCGGCGAACGCGACAATCCGCGAAAGCACTCCGCCACTGCTGAGCATGATGACCGCCAGCGCGATGCCGACCGTATAGGGAATCATCAGCGGCAGCTTGTAGAGGTACTTGTAGAGCCACTTTCCCGGGAAGGCCTTGATCAGCGCAAGCGCCAGCATCGTGCCGAACACCAGCGCCAATAGGGTCGAGACAGTTGCGTAATACAGCGTCAGCCAAAGGGATACCCAGAAGGTCTGCGATCCCCAAAGCGATCCGAAATACGAGAAGTCCGGAAAGGTATTGATCCCGAACCAGGGCGCGAAGCCGAGCGACTGCAACAGCGCCATCACCAGTGCGCCTCCGAACAGAATCACCAGCACCGACAGAATCGGTATCAGCTGGAGCATCTGCAGGATTCGGGTGCGGCGCTCGCGCGCCGTCATGCCAACTGGCTCGGCTTCGGCAGGCACGTTTTGACTTGTCATTGGTGGAATCAGGGCCGACCGCCGACATGGCGGCCGGCCCGGAAGAGGGGACTATTTCCCGAGATTCGCATAGGCCGTTGCCACGACCTCCTCGATCGACGCCGTCGAGTCGCGCTCGATCACCTCAAGCCAAGTTGCCTCGATCACGTCGACCAGCGTGGCGTTGGTGTCCGGTGCGGCATTGGCGTCCAGCTCAGCCTGCGTGACGCCGATCAGGCCCGGAGAGGCATTGACGATGCGTTCCGCATCTTCGGCGCTGAGTTTCCACCCATCGATGCCAGATGGCATTCCGACGCTCTCGAGCTTGGAGACCTGGCTGTCGACCGAAGCCATCCAGTTCGCCAGCA
>JAJEGW010000010.1 GCA_022819605.1 Silicimonas sp.
CATGCATCCCATGGAACGGAGACGGTGTCAACCCCCTCGGAAGAAAAAATCGATGAAGGCGCAAATCATCATGAAAACAACGCCGCGCGATCGCGAAAGAAAATCCGCTCAGGCCCTGCGCTCAAACAAAATGCCATTGGAGGGGCGGCGGGTGCGCCGAAGCAGGCAAGGGCTGAGCTGCAGCATTCGGCAGATTGAATCGCGGGCATAGAATCAGACCTCCGTCCGAATGGGAATCACCAATGATTCCAGGTAGGTCGAACACGCTCTAAGGATTTCAGTAGACCTCGCCGAAAAAGGGGTGTCGATTCCCGTGCAGCTAAGGGTTACCAATTCGAACGCGTCTCCGACTTCTGAACCTCTTAGGTCGATGAAACGGTGACAGTCCGTTCAAGGAAGATGCGCCGCACGTCGTTTCTGCGACCTTCATGGTCTGCCATGAAGGTCGCGGCCATGGTGCTGCAAAAGTCTACTCCCGAACGCATCGGACTGAAATTGAGTTTGCCGCCGCGGAGTGTATTGTGCTGTCAGGCAATGCCGTTCCAAGCAGGGAGCATGGCCGCAGTTGCTGCCTCTTCGACCATCATGAATTCGGGATATCCGACTGGAGGCCGGCGAAGAATGGCGTCAATCTCATATCGGCAACACAGGAATTCGCGATGGCCGTGGAACGTCCAGACTGGGGCAGATTGGTGGTCTGGTCTACGAGCTTCAGTCGGGAGAGTGCCATGGCCGCGCTACAAGTGCTGAAGGGCTATGCCGGGGGTGATATTGGATCGATTCAATTCCGCTGGCCGACGAATTCGTTGCCCAAGCGACAATGTGCATCGCCGATCTCAAAAGTGTTCCGGAAATCGGAATGCGTTACGCAGAAGCGATCTGGCTGATACTCGAGCTGGTGCAAGACGCCGAAGGCAAGCCTGATTGATCGAGGCCAAACTCAGGAATGGACGTGACAAGGCGGCCGAGATTCCCAATGGCATAGGCCGTTTGGTCATCCATCCCTCCGGCTACGTTGACAAAGGAGTATGCCGGTGGAAAGACTATTGTCGATGGCTGGCCATCTGTGTGATTTCGGATCAAGGGCTGGCAAAGCAATTTCGGCCCTTCGATCGATCGGGGAGGACAGCCTGTTATGAAACCGGCATTGACTACGCCAGACGCGAGCAGCTCGCGTCGGCGGCAGTTACCTTGGTTCGAGCGCTACGTGAACATTCTGGGCCCCGTGGTCATGATCGTGGCCTTGTGCTTGGTGATGGCGTTCGTCGAACCCGGATTCTACCGAGTATCGAACCTGATGATCATCCTGCAGGACGCGTCGATCTACATGGTTTTGGCCATGGGGATGACGCTGGTCATCACCGGCCGCGGGATTGATCTGTCGATTGGCGCCATCGCCGCACTTTCGGCCGTGGTCATGGCGCTCCTGATCAAGGACTTGGGTGTTAACGTCTTTGCCGGGATGCTGGTTGCCGTGCTGGTCGGTGTTGCATGCGGTGCCGCAAACGGCTTCGTCATCACCCGCGTCAATGTTCCCGACCTGATTGCCACACTTTCGATGGACCTGGTGTACCGCGGCATCGCGCTGGTGCTCGCAGCCGGCATCGTGCTCTCGCGACTGCCGGAACCGATCCCGTTCCTGGGCCGTGGCCGCATTTTCGATGTGTTCCCGTTTCCTGCCTTGATCGGCATCGGCACGATTGGCGTCGGCTTGGTTCTTTACCGCTTCACCTCGCTGGGCCGCTACGCGATCGCCATCGGCGGCAACACCGAGTCAGCGGTTTTGGCCGGCATAGATGTCGCCCGTCACAAGCTCTACCAGTACATGCTGATGGGGGGATTGGCCGGATTCGCCGGGATCATGCTCACTGGCCGGCTGAATGCGATCCAGGCCACTTCGGGTCAAGGCCTGACGCTGCATACAATCGCGGCGGTTGTCGTCGGCGGCACATCGCTGTTCGGCGGACGCGGCTCGATGGTCGGATCGCTGGTCGGCGTGCTGTTGCTGTCAATGGTCATTAACGCGCTGGTCAACCTGCGGCTGGATTTCTTTTGGCAGCAGGTGGCGGCCGGAATCATTATCATAGTGTCGGTCGGCTTCTACAGCAGCCTCCAGGAAGGCGGTGGTACCCTAGGCGGCTGGTTCCGCAAATTGCACCGAAACAAGACTGGCAGCACAGAGGCATCCTGATCCTTCAACTGCTTGGCATCGATCTGGTTCGTTGGCCGAATTGCCGAATTCAGGGACAAGACTCTGGTCCAGGTCATTTCCAGGCGAAGAGCGCCGCGAAACGCCCGGCGTGTCCATTGGTGCCAGATTGGCGCATGGCTGCACGCCCTTGTTCGCAGCGCTGCGGGAATTACGTCGGCATGGCATTGAATTCGTCACCGCTCCCGACACGGATTGACGCCCCTTATCGATGGTTTCGCACAAATGTTGAGCAGCAAAATCGCTGGTCGCAGGCCAGAGGCACTACGATTGACCCCGAGGTCATATTGCTCAGCATGCCCGCGATCCGGCCTCCAGTATTGAATTCACACTGATCGCAAACAATTGGCTTGATCGGGAAATCCGCTCAATGGCTGGCAGCGCCATGAACTTGCAGGGCTGCGTTGGCGGCATTGATCACGTTTTCGAATTCAAAGGAATTTGATTGGGCTGCTTCGACCATGGCTGGATAGTCGACGGCTGTCCAATGTTCGCGTACCCGAACAGGATCTCAATTGAAGTGTCGGTCTCGGCAGGGAAGGGCCTGGAACTTCTCCACAGCGACCCGCCCGCACGGCCCGTCCGGTTCGGAATCGTACTTTTGTCCAACAGCGTCGGTCGCCCGCCTATTTCGCTTATTCAATCCGTGCCGATTGGCGAGCCTGCAATGCGGAACGCCCAATTCGGCAATTTGCGCGATTGACCTCTTTGGGACAGGAACCGAAAGACCTCAGGCAGGCACATGCTTGCCTTTGTTGACAATTGGCACATGTGGTGGGAACATCATCGTAGTGTCGGCCGGCTGTAGCAGTTGCCGACAGTAAGGCGGTGGTGCCCGGAAGAGACAACCCTTGGGCGTTGCCCACGCAGGCTCGACGCCGAGGAGCAAACTTGGTCTGCCATCGCTGTGCCTGCCAAACCGAATGAAACGGGAGGAGGAAGTCTTGACTCGATCTATAGCCAAAAGAATAACCTATGGCTTCGCTTGCGCTGCGGTCGCGACCGCGATGTTGGCGATTCCGGCAACCGCGCAAAAGTTTCCAATGCAGGCGTTGCCCGACGACGACGAGCGCGATTTCTGGTGGTACCATCAGGTGGTCGACGCGGATGTTCTTGCAGCGATGCAGGATGCAGTCGGCATGCCCGGCACGCCGTTTGCCGGCAGCCTTGACGAGCCGATCCAGATCGCGGTGATCTATCCCAGCCAGGACGTTTCCGACGCTTGGCTCCGAGCCTACTTGGCAATGGAAGCCCGGCTGAAGGAGATGAACATTCCGTTCGAGGCCGTCCAGTTCGCCTCCGGCATGGAAAACCACGATCTGCAGACCACCTACACCGACCAGGTGCTGCAGGACGCGGAATTTTATGATTACGTCGTGTTCGGTCCGACCGAGCTTGGGTTGCAGGCAGACAACGTGAAGCGACTGATCGACAGCCCCGACCTCAAGGTGATCGTCTTAAACCACGACCAGGTTCCGCAGGTTTGGGGCGACGAGCAGCCGTTGGCATTCACCGGCTTCTCCCACCTCGCCGGTGCGCTGATCATGTGCAACTACGTGATCGAAAACGTGGGAACCGAGGGTCAAGTCGCCATGAACCGCGGCACCCCCGGATCGGTCGACAACCAGCGCTCGGGCGGCTTCGCAGAATGCCTTGTGGAGAATTCGGACTGGGAACTGGTCTACGAGCACTACGGCAACTTCCAGCGCGAGGGCGGCTTCGACGGCACCAACCTGATTCTCACCGGCTTTCCGGAAGTCGACATGATCCACAATGCCAATACGGCAATGGGAATGGGATCATTGTCTGCGGCCGAGGCGCTAGGGGTTCTCGACGACGTGTTCGTCACCGCCTGGGGCGGCACGGGCGAAGAACTGGAAGCATTGCGCGACGGTCTGCTTGATGCGACGCCTATGCGCATGGGAGATGACTTCGGCGTCTCCATTGCCGAGATCATCAAGGCGGATCTCGAGGGTCGCCAGGATGACATTCCACTGGTCTTCCTTGGTCGGATCACGATCGCCTACAAGGAGCTCTCGGTCGAGGAGATTGATGCACTCGAGCGGGAGGCGTTCCGCTACACCGGTATCGGCACCTTGGAGCGCTGAGCCACGGATGTTCGATCCCGAACGTTTAGGTCGTTCGGGATCGGCCCCCTTTCCAACAACCAGCCAAATCTGCCAGGAGCCCGACCATGTCTGACAGCACCCCAACGCTGGACGCGTTTCGCCTTGACGGGAAATCTGTGATTGTCACCGGCGCCTCTCGCGGCATAGGACGCGCTCTGGCCAAGGGCCTCGCCGAAGCAGGTGCCGACGTTGCGATCCTGTACGAAGTGGAGCGTGAGCGCGCCGAGAGCCTGCTCGACGAAGTCAAGGCGCTTGGGCGAAACCGCTCCTACGTCAGCCAGGTCGACATCGGCACTCCCGAGGACCTCATTCGGATGGCGGCAGAAGCCGAGGAGCGCTTCGGCAGGATCGACATCCTGGTCAACAATGCCGGCATCGCCCACAACGCGGCGGCCGAAGACATGACGCTCGCTGAGTGGGAACGGATGATTCGCATCAACCTCACCGGCGTGTTTCTGAGCTGCCAGGCGGTGGGCAGGGTGATGATCCGCCAGCAGGCGGGCGTAATAGTCAACGTCGGTTCGCTTTCGGCGCGGATTGTCAACTACCCGCAAAAGCAGGCGCACTACAACGCGGCAAAGGCGGGTGTGCATTTGCTGACCAAGTGTCTCGCCGTGGAGTGGGCGCCCCACAACATTCGGATCAACGTACTGGTTCCCGGTTACATTCACACTGAACTGCTCGACCCGATCATCGCCCGCGATCCGCAGGGCGCCGAGGATCACTGGCGCAAGCCCGCCGTGCAGAACCGGTTCGGGCGCCCGGAGGAGTTGGCTACCGCCGTCGTCTACCTCGCGTCAGACGCGTCGACCTTTATGACCGGCGAGGAGATGGTCATTGACGGCGGCTTTACGCTGCGCTGAACAACCCGGTAAGGTAGTCCCATGACGGACATGCATTCATCGCTTCTGGAAATGAGCGGCATCGTCAAGCACTTCGGCGGACTGACCGCTGTTGCAGGTGTCGACCTTGAATTGGAGCGCGGAGAGGTGCTCGCAATTGTCGGCGACAATGGCGCCGGCAAGTCGACTCTCATCAAAATCCTGACTGGAGTGTTCGCCCCGGACGAAGGCGAGATCAGGATGGAGGGCGTGCCGGTGCGGATCGGCAACCGGCGCGATGCCAGAGCACTCGGCATCGAGGCGGTTTATCAGAGCTTGGCCCTGGTAGATGCGCTGGACGCGGCGGGCAACGTATTCCTTGGCCATGAGCTATGGCGCTCGTTTATGGGCATTAGCCTCCTTGACAATGCCCGAATGGCGGCGGAGGCCACCCGGGTGCTGAAGGAGAATGTCGGCATCGAACTCGACAACCTCAGCGAACCGACGATCCACCTTTCCGGTGGCCAGCGCCAGGCGGTGGCTATAGCGCGGGCGATCTACCACGCCGACCTCAAGGTGCTAGTCATGGATGAGCCGACCGCGTCGCTGGGTCCGGAAGAGACGCGCAACACGCTGGCGCTGATCCGAGGTCTCAAGGAACAAGGCATGGCGCTAATTGTCATCAGTCACAATCTTGACCATGTGTTCGCCATCGCGGACCGGGTAATGGTGATGCGGAACGGCCGTTGTTCCGGCATCCGTAGCACAGCAGAGGCGACCAAGCGGGATGTGCTTGGCCTCATCGTATCCGAGGAAGGGGCCGCGGCAGCCTGACAACGCACCCGCATACATGATTGTCATTCCTGTTCGCCCGGCAACCTGCAGGACGGTTCGATTGACGGCGGGTCTCAGCACAACTGCATCGCGGGGATCATGCAGGAGCGGCTGATTGCGTTCCGGGCTGCCGGATTTCGCAATTGATGTCGCGTGCCGGGCCAAAGACCGCTGGTCCGGAGGCTTCCAACTTGCTGCGGGCGGCATCGTTCTCTTTGCTGTTGCGCTGCCGGCGGCAGGGCCGGACTGATGGAGTTTCTCCCGTACCAACAAACAGACCTGCAGTAGTCCGGCCCTGTCGAGGTTGACTTCAGCGCGGATTTCACGCGCTTCGTCTCTGTCAGCACCGTCTCAAAGCTGGCTTCTTTAGTCCCTTGCGAAGCCACTGTGTCAGTGGGCCGGCCTCCAGGCCCACAGCTGTCACGCTGCAAGGCAAAACGCGAATGTGCTCGACAAACGATTCCGGATCCAAATGCCTCCTTAGCCTCGTTCATGATCTTGCCGACGGCGCCAAGCGCACAAACCGACGTGCTTGCCACGGACACGTCCAGCCCGACAGGGATCTCCATTGTCGTTGTCCCGCTGTTGCAATGTGTTCTGGAAGCGCTCCGTCTGGAACGACTCCATCACACACATTGGCACATATTGTGTGCGGCAAGGACAGCTACACCAAACCGGTGACCTTTCGAGCTCGACCGGCGCCAGCCTGGTTCAGGCCTCCTGCATGGAGCGCGTCTTGTCCTGCGACTCGCTGAACCTCAACTCACCGGCGGTGCACCGCCTTCGGCCGTGCGCCTGGCGATGAATTTTCGCATTTCTTCGATGCGCTCGTCCGAAACAGCGGGGGCGCTGAATTCCGCGAGTGCCTGTTTCCAGACCTTGGTTGCGCGGGCCGTGGCATCCTGTCCGCCGCGCTCGTTCCACGTTCCGAAGTTCGCGTAGTCGTGAACCAGGGGTTCGTAGAATTCGGTGCGATATCGAGCCATCGTCTGGGCTGCCGCGAAGAAGTGTCCGCTCGGGCCAACCTCCGCGAGCGCATCGAAGCCAATCTCGTCCTTCCCGGCACGACCGCCTGCGCAGAGTTCCGCGATCATGTTCAGGACTTCGACGTCCGTCACGAGCTTTTCGTATGACACGGTCAGGCCGCCCTCCAGCCAGCCTGCGGCGTGAATGATGACCGTGGCACCCGCCAGCAGGCACCCCCAGAGACCCAGCTGGTTCTCGTTCGCAGCCTGAACGTCGTTGAGATTGGCCGCAGAACCTGCAGCTGAGCGCCAGGGCAGGCCTGTCAATCTCGCGAGTTGCCCCGCCGCCAGCGACGCCTGGAAATGCGCCGGAGTCCCGAATGCGGGCGATCCGGATCTCATGTCTACATTCGACGTGAAGGTGCCGTAGCAGACTGGCGCGCCTGGTCTCGCAAGCTGGGTCAGCGTGATCGCGGCAAGTGCCTCGGCATGGGACAGCGTGACCGAGCCCGCGACGGTGATCGGCGCCATCGCGCCCATCAACGTGAATGGCGTGACAATCGAGATCTGTCGGTGGCGCGCGAAATCGATCAATCCCTGCGCCATCGGGATGTCCAAGGTGCGGGGACTGTTGGTGTTGACAATGGTGTAGCAGTGCGGCTCAGCCTGAAAGGCGCTGTCCGAAATGCCCCGAAAGCCCGCTAGCATCTCGAAGCTGTCCAGGGCTTGCGGCGTGCCGCGTGAGAAGACGAAGGGGAACTTGTCGGACTGCGTGAGCTGCACTTCAAGCGTGAAATAGTGCCGGACGTGCGTGTCCACGTCCTGCGGTTCGACCAGCGGTGGCAGCATCTGGAGTACGTCGTAATGATGCGTGAGCTGGATCAGTTCGCGAAAGTCCCGCGCCGTCCCTGGGCGACGGCCACGTTCGCGGTCGGTGGCATGCGGCGCGCCGGCACCCGGCTGAAACACGAGCCGTCCTTGTTCAAGCACCACGTCCCGATCGCGCGAGCCGGCCCGGCAGGTGATGGATCGGGGCGCGGAAGCCAGGGCCGCCTCGACCATCTCGCGGCCAATATGCACCATCTCGTTGTCGACGCGTGCGCCACCCGTCCGGTAGATCTCCCTTGCCTCGGGCAGGAGCACTTTGATCCCGAGATCCTCCAGGACGCGAAGGGCCGTCGCATGCATGTCTGCGATCTCTTCGGCCTCGAAGAGGTCCATGCCCGGGAACGGGTTGCGCAGGTGCCTGTAGTCTGCGTCGCGCGTCGGCCGTGCTCCGGCCGTAGGCGAAGTGCGGCCCGCTCGCCGCGCCATCAGCTGCGCATCGCCTTGCCGTCCGGGTCGTAGGGCGATTGCGGGATCACCTTTGCTGCGCGCTCCACGCCGACCACGTGAACCGCGAGTTCGGAACCTTCCATCGCAATGTCACGATTGATCATCGCCATTGCGAGCGATTTCCCGACTGTGTGGCCATAGCCGCCTGATGTGACGAATCCGACCAGGTTCCCGTCCTGCCAAACCGGTTCGTAGCCGCTTGCATCGGCGTCCATCGCATCGACTTCCAGTGTGACGACCTTCCGGTTTGGGCCGTTTCCGTCGCGCTCAGCGACGGCAGCTTCGCGCCCGATGAAATCACCCTTGTCCCAGGCAATCCAGCG
>JAJEGW010000101.1 GCA_022819605.1 Silicimonas sp.
CGAGATTGCGAAGCGCACGTCGCTCATCTGCGTCTCGCTTGGCTCGGGTTCGGGGGGCGACGTGCACTTCCTTTTCCAGACCGATCTGGTTGGCGAAACCGAAAGCCCGCCGCGCCATGTGCAGGCGTTCGGCGAACTTGCCGAATTGCACCGACAGGTCTACGAGGCACGGAAGGATGCTCTCACGCGGTTTCGCGATGCGGCTCGCGCCGGCACGTTTCCGCGTGACGAGGTCACGTCCTTCATGGCCGATGTGGAGCACGAAAGGCTCCTCGAGGAAATCGACAGGATCTGAGGACTCGAAATGCCCGAGAAGATTCGTGTCTGTGCACTTGACGACCTGGAAGAGGAAGACGTCATGCGCGTTGACCACGGCGACATCAGCTTGATTGTCATACATGGCCCGGACGGCAGGTTCTACGCGACCGACGGCTACTGCACCCATGAACGGCAGCACCTCTCGGACGGCATCGTGGATGGGTTCGAAATCGAATGCCCGCTGCATTTCGGGGCGTTCGACTATCGTTCCGGTGATCCCGTCACACCGCCCGTTTGCGTTGCGCTCAGAACATATCCGGTGGCCGTCGAGGGCGACGACGTCTTCGTGGAGGTTTGAGTCCCTTGCGACCTTTCGGGCAAGCCCGCAGCGATCGGCGGCATGGGCGAGTTTTCGCGTGATTGAAGCGCGGCGTGACGGCGGCCGAAGTCGAACGGGAACCTGCGCACCCCTTGTTGCAGGCGTGCCGCAGGACGCGACGGCGCGACCGTGTCGTAGCGAATTTCTCCTTGCGCACGTGCGCGACGGTGCTGCGCGCTCGCACTCGGGACACCCTGTCGGCGGTCTTCAAAGAGAGCGGGATTTCGGCGGCAAGCCGCGCTCTTGAGCGACAATTTAGCCATGCTCGCCCTGTGCCATCCCCTCCTCCATCACCGCGCGTGAGCGAACGTTTTCACCGTCGTCCGGACCGCAGCCCGCCGGTTGACGACGGCAGGTTGACCTTCCGTAATTGTTTGCCAGTGGTTTGCCATGTGGCTGGCGAGGCATCAGAGCGTGAGAAGGAAGATTTACGTAATGCATTGTTTCAGAATCACTTTATGTGGCGATCCAGGAAGGACTCGACCCCCCCCCCCGACTGGCTGACCGGAAGTTCAGGCCGCTCGCGACTGGCGGACGGGGCAAGAGTCTCCGCTGCGCGCGTGTCGTCTCCCTCGGCTCTTTCGAGTGCTCCAGATATGCGGGGTCCCGTCGGGTTCGCGGATCGAATCAGTAAGATGACAACCATCTGATTGCGAAGCGGAAACGACCGGATCCGGGGGCGGCTGCGTAGCCCGTGGCCCGTGTTCACCGGCGGATCGACCGCGCACAGCTGTAGTCGGGCGTCGCCGCGGACAGGCACTCGTGGTAGTCGGTGACTGCAACCGGACAACGTGCCATCCGGGAATGGCGGAAAGGCACGGCGTCACGGCGGGAGGTGAGCACATGAACAAAACGGAGATGGCCGACCGTTTGGCTGTCCGCATGGGGCTGAGCAAAGGCGCTGCAAGGGATGCCGTGGACGGCGTGTTCGCCATCATCAGCGCGGCGCTTGCCGATGGCGAGGATGTCCGGCTGCCGGGATTCGGGAGCCTTGGCACTCGAATGCCGACTGGTCCGTACCGGACGCAATCCGAGGACCGGCGAGGCCGTTTCGATACCCGCGACCACTTCGCCGACCTTCCAGGCGGGAAAGGCGCTGAAGGACACCGTGAATGGGCGTCGGGGATCATGACGGTGCGACCGGAGAAGGCCGCGCCTGGAAGCGCCGCAAACCGCCTGCATGTTGAAGCCGGGCGATTTCTGAACGATGACGGGCACAATGCGAGCTGTGGGGGCGGCGCCGGGAAATCCGCTCGGTTGAGGGCTGGTCTGCTACTGGTCTGGATGCTGCATCGCGTATAAGGCAAGAAGATCGGGGAGGAACAACAGATCGGCACCAGGCAAGCAGGAGCGCCCGTTCGGGCCGCGGCCACGCTTGTCTGGTAGCGTGACCGAGACCACACCCGCACGGCTGGTGGCCCGCCGTTGCGTCCATCCTGCAGAGATGGCGACGGGCCGGGTCCATTCGGCCACGGCAAACCCGGGGCGTCAATCTGTTTTCGCGGGCGGGGCCGCGGAAGGGCGCCGTTCCCGGACCGGTGCGCAGCGGAAACCGGCATGCGCTCGGAACGCGGAAACGCGGCTTGACGGTTTCGGTCGCAAAAGCATCGGAGCGGGTCGCGACGGTTTGGTTGCCGATGTGCCGTCCGTGCGGCGATTGCCGCGACCCGCAAGCCCGCCGTGAAGAGACCATGGGTTCACGTGTCTTGCGACGGGCCGTCCCGTCCCTTTCACGAGGCTGCTGAGGCGTCAAGTTCCGTTGCAGCGGGCGCCAAACGCCATATGCTGACCGGAGCTCGCATCCGGCGGAAACGGGGGACACCAGGCATGAAACTGACCGCGACTCTTCTCGGCGGCGCCGTTCTGCTGACCGCAGGCGCCTGCACAAGCAGCCAGATGCCCGAAGAAGACGAAGGCAGCATCCGCCACGCAAGGAACACGGAGTTCTCCGGGCCGCACCTGCGGGTGTTTCTGACGCTTGATGACGGCACCGACCTGTCCGTCAACACGACGGACGATGCCATCGCGACCATGGTCGATGAAACGTTCATTCCGGGTCACGAGGCCCGCAACTGGACGTTCGTTCAGGAGAACGAGGACGGGATTGCAGTCGTGTACGCCCTGGTGAGCTGGGACAGCGCCGATCCGGCCGACTACCTGATGGCCGGATGGTGGGCGCAGTTCCACGACCAGGGTCTTGACGATCTCTCGTTCGAGAACACGACGCAGCATGCCATCTTGGACGGCCCTGAAATCGATCCGGACTTCCCGCCCGAAGTTCCGGCTTCCGGACGGGCGACCTATGCCGGCCAGGCAGGCGGGCTATATCGCTACGTTCCGGGAAGCGACTTCGGGGAGGATGAAGGCGCGTACGTGCTCGATGAATGGGACGGGATGATGACGCTGACAGCGGACTTCACGGACGGGACCGTGAGCGGCTGCATCGGCTGCGTGGGCGATCTCGTCACGCGACGGGCGCATTTCGGCGTCTTCCTCTGGGGCGACGTCCTTGATGTCCGGTCGGTCGCGGAAGGCTATGAACTGCACCTGGATGCCGCGCCCATGGGTCAGGACGGCAACTTCGAATGGGCCTCGGTGCAGGTGATGCACCCGGACCGCAAAGTCACCCATTCGGAAGGCTCTTGGGGAGGCGGGCTTTCCAACCTGCCTGACGCGGCCGGGAATCCCCGTCTGGCCGCAGGCTTCGTCGGAGCGGGCTTCAACGAGGCAGACGGCAGCACGGGGACGTTCGGCGGGGCGTTCGTGACGCTGAGCGAGGAATGGGACGAATAGCCGACCTCGCCGCTGAAAGCGACCTGAATGACGAAGCTGGACAGCTCCGGGCCCCGTGCCTTTCGTGACGCACGTTGCCTTGGCTGTCGGGATGTTCTCGCGTCTCATGACGCAGCGGAGGGGCTTGATTCAGGGGGTGCGGAGAGGTCACCGAATGCCGGGCCTTCGGCAGACAGTCCGGCCGTCGGCCCACCACATTGCACAAGGCGCAAAGATGCGAGGATTCATCGCCGCGGCAACACATGTCCCCAGGCAGCATAGTCGCTCCAATTCTGTACGCCGCCCCTGGACCTCAGCGCGGTGCAGATGGTGATCTCCGTGCGGGCCGGTTGCCAGAAGCCCTGCCGGATCCGGCCCACAGGCACCCTGCCTGG
>JAJEGW010000082.1 GCA_022819605.1 Silicimonas sp.
GCGCTCGTCGTCCTGGACGGGGCGGGATGGCACCGGTCAAGGGACCTGGAGGTCCCGGCCAACGTCTCCCTGCTCCGGCTGCCGCCCTACAGTCCGGAACTGAACCCCGTCGAGACGCTGTTCTCGATCCTGAAGCACCGCCACTTCGCCAATCGGGTGTTCGAAAACGCCGAACATGTTAGGGAAACCGTCGAAGAGGTGTGGAACGGGTTCGTCTCGAACAAGGCGGAGATCATGCGGATCACTGCCAGAAAGTGGGCCGTGCTGTGAAACTCGAGGCGGCTTCTATCCGTGATTACTTTGTTGGTTTGGTATAAGAACAGACCGAAATCGAACTGCGGCGGAACGGAGCCGATCCACTTCTGCGCACGATCGCAGACCTCGCGAAGCCAATTGTTGAGGTCTCCGGCATCAACCTTCCGGATCAGGTCTTCCTCATCGATCTGCTCCTGGCGTAGAGTCGCTTTCCTGCGAAGCTCATGGATGATCATGTCCGGGCTGCGACCTGGGCTCTTCTCTGCCGCTGCCCACGCGACCGGGCCAAGCGGAAGGATGCGCTCGGAAATCGCCTTTAGGTCAAGAATGTCTCGCGTTTCGCATCTATCAATGGCGGCGATGATCTTGTTGGTCGCCAAGTCAACCGGATGGAGTCCGTATCCGAAAATTTCATCCTTCCCCGTCGGGAAAAACCTGTAATCACTGTCGAAACTCCAGTCTATGCGAGGCGACTCTCGATCGATGCCGACTTGGGCACGACGGAAAGTATCGTTCCGTCTTTGCCACTTCACGGGAAGGCCCGCTTGCCACAGCGATTTCTCGTCTCAGCCCGCCACATGGTCCAAATCCTCCTTCCTGTCGGAAAAGTGGCCGATGTCATCGGAAAAGCGATCCGTATTCAGGTTGAGAACGGCTCCGCCAGCCACATAGTTCTCCGGACCCCTATTGGAGGCGACAGCCTTAAGAATGCGCTTCTGCAGATCCGTCAACGGCATTGCAGATCCCCTCGAGCTTGCGGGCGAAAGCGTATTCCTCCTTCCAGCCGTGCAGCTTGAGGCGGCGGGCAACAATTCGGAGGTTTTCGGTGCTGGGATTATCAACCGGGCTCATGTTCCAGAGACACTTGGTCCCGAAACGGCGGTACGCTTCATAATACGCATTCCGCATTTCCTGTTGTGAACTTCCGGTCATTCGCTTCACCGCTGGACATCATTGATCGCTGAAATCTTCTCCGCCCTGAAAGGCGGGGACACTCGAATGGCCTCGAAGCCCCGAATGCAGGCTACGAAACTGCGCCGGAACAGCAAGTGGTGGCCGCAGCGGTCCGATTGACAACAGGCCCCAATGAGCTGAACTTAGTCACTTCGACCTTGGAGGGCGACGGACAGGAGAGCGATTGAACACATGACCGATGTAGCCAAACTGCCGAACGTGAGCCTGTCGAAACGTGCGTGCCGAATAAGGCGACAAGCTCTGCGAATGACGGAAAGTGCTGGGTCAGGGCTACATTGCGCAATCGCTGGGCTTTGCCGACTCAGCGGCGGTCTGCTATTTTCGTGCGTTGCGATACGGTGCCGACGATCCGGAATGGGACGGACGGGTCCGTGTCTATCTCTCGATCGGGCATTGCGACATTGCTCACTATGTGATGATGACCGAAGCGGAAATCCTGCCGGAAGACGTATTGGAAACCCATGGCCGGGACGGCAGCCGACTGCTGATGTCCGGAAAGGCCGCCTACACGCCGGGAATGGAGATCACGTGCGGGTCAATGGGCTACGGTCTTCGAATTGCTGTGGGCGCCGCTTTTGGACCCAAGCGAAAGCGCTCCCGCAGATTCGTCTACAACCTGCTTTCGGATGGCGAGTTGGGCGAAGGGTCGACACGGGAAGCGGCGATTTCCGGACTGCGTCACAAGCTAGACAACCTTATTGCCGTTGTCGATTTCAACAATCGGCAGGCGGATGGCCCGAGCCAAGGGATGCTGTGGGTGGAGCCGCTGGATGAGAAGTAGGTGGCCTTCGCGTGGCTCGTGCAACGGGTTGACGGAAATGACATCGGTGCGGTTGCAGCCGCATTCGATGTCGCCCGCGCATAAGCGGCGGACGAAATGCCATGGCAATGTAGCGCTCAGATTGAGCCGACTTCTGGAGAGCAGACATGAAGTACGATGAAATCCTCGACCCGGAGATTCGCGCATTCATTGCACATACGGAGGATTGCTATCCGCCAAACACTGTAGACCTGTCGATCACGGAGCAGCGCGCAATTTATGACAGACTCTGCCGGGTTTTCCATCAGGGATATCCCGATGGGGTCCGGGCCAGGAATGCCGAGGCGAACGGCATTCCGGTTCGGGTGTATGAGTCGGGTGAACCCTCTGCCACGGTTGTGTACTTTCACGGTGGTGGCTTTGTTGTCGGCGGGCTTGAGAGCCATGACGACATTTGCGCAGAGATGTGCGCAGGTGCGGGTTCCCGCGTGGTTTCGGTCGACTATCGTCTTGCGCCGGAGCATGTTCATCCTGCAGCATTTGACGACAGCATCTCCGCGAGCCACTGGAGCATTTCCAAATTCGACGGGTCGATCGTTCTGGCGGGAGACAGCGCCGGAGGTACGCTGGCAGCATCCGTGGCCCACGCGCTTAGGCACGAAACAGACCGCATTGCGGGACAGATGCTGATCTACCCGGCGCTCGGTGCTGGGACGGACAGCGGCTCGTCGCTCGAACATGCGAATGCTCCTCTTCTGACCCGAGATGATGTCATTGCCTACAAGGCGTTCCGGGCAGGCGGCAGGGAGCCGGCAAACGACTGGACCTACGCGGTGCTCCAGGACAGCGATTTTTCCAATCTGCCCCCGACGATCATCGTGGCGGCAGCGATCGACCCGCTTGCCGATGACGGTCGCATCTACCGAGACATGCTGCGGGACGCTGGTGGCAAAGCCGAATGGATATCCGAAGCCGGTCTCGTGCACGGTTTTCTGAGAGCCCGGAACATGTCGTCGAAAGCACGTCGCAGCTTCGACCGGATCGTCGCCGATATCAAATCACTGGGCGACGGAATCTGGCCTTACGGCTGAGCCGCGCCACAACGCCGTCACAGGCGCGAGCCCCGCGATTGCGGCAACCAGCAGCAGGCCGGAACAGCCAACTCCTACGTGTCCGCGCCGACAGGCCGCAGGCGTCCGTCAAGGCGTTCAATTCAGGAAGGGTGCCGCCGTCATGCTCGTCGGCAACGGCAATCCAAGACGCGCCAAGATCGCGGGCGCGAGTTGCAACTGCTCGACAATGGCGCCATCGGGCGGACCGACGCCGGCACCGATGTAGTAAAGTGCCGCGTCCTGCTGCTCCTCTCCCGCGCCGCCGTGGTGGCTTCGCTCGTCCTGGCCGTGGTCGGCCGTTACGATGACCTCGTATCCCATTTCCCGCCAGCGCGGAATGAAAGGAGCGAGCATCTCGTCCATCACATGGCAGCCGTGATCCATCTCGGTGCTGTCGGGAAGGAAACGGTGCCCCAGACTGTCAAGTGTGCAACTGTGCAACATCCCGTAATTCAGGCATTGGCGTTCGCAAAGGCGAGTCAGGCAGGCGAAGAGGTCGAGGTCGCAGGGGGTCATCTGGTTAGCCTTGCTGTCGCCGGTCATGGTGTGGAACCGGCCATGGTTGATCGCAGGGTTGTCCGGTTCGTCAAACTCGACATCGCGCACAGGTTCAAATGGATGGCGATTGAACAATGATGACCAGAAGGAGTGTGCGACCGCGCCAGTAACGCCGTCGCCACGACGGACCTCCGAAAACACATCCGGTTGCGAAATCCGGAAGACGTTCCCGTTGCCCGTACAGCCGTGCTGTTGCGGTGTAACGCCCGTATGCATGGATGCGTAGCAACTGGCCGAAGTCGATGGCAGGACGGATCGGTGACGCCAGACCCGGGCTTCGCCCGAGGCAACCCAGCCTTCGAGGTTTCCGAACAGGCGGCGCCAGTTCCGCCATGGAACACCATCAATCACAATCAGGAGAAGCTTGCGGTCCATTCCAGCCTCCATCGCCGGACACGCATGCCCGGGGTGTCACCACCGGAT
This sequence comes from Silicimonas sp., assembly GCA_022819605.1. Classification (GTDB taxonomy): domain Bacteria; phylum Pseudomonadota; class Alphaproteobacteria; order Rhodobacterales; family Rhodobacteraceae; genus JAJEFO01. The sequence continues at coordinate 4,084 of JAJEGW010000082.1, forward strand.
CAATGACCCGCGCTTTCCATCCTGCGATTCGCGAGGACATCCTCAAGCCAGCCGGTCTTCATCTCCGGCACTGATGAAAGCAGCAGGTCGGTATAGTCGTCGAAGGGTGGCGTCAATACGCTTGACTTGGTCCCGTACCGCTGTACCCGGCCCTCGTACATCACGGCTATAGAGTCGGCGATCGCTTTCACCGTCGCAAGATCGTGAGTGATAAAGAGAAATGCGACACCCTCGAGCTTCTGCAGCGCGAGAAGGAGCTTGAGAATGCCATCCGCCACCAGCGGATCGAGCGCCGAGGTTACTTCGTCGCAAATGATCAGCTTCGGCCTAGCGGCAAGTGCACGGGCGATGCAGACGCGCTGTTTCTGCCCGCCCGACAGTTCTGCCGGATAGCGGTCGATATAGTCCTCGCCCATCTCGATCTCGTCGAGAAGCTCAACGACGCGCTGACGCCGCGCCGCGCCTTTCAGTCCAAAATAGAACCCCAGCGGACGACCGATGATGGTGCCCACAGTCTGACGCGGGTTCATCGCCACATCGGGCATCTGGTAGATCATCTGGAGTTCGCGCAAATCCTCGATTGGCCTTGCCCGCAAGTCCGGCGCCAGCACCCGACCGTCGAAAGTGACAGTCCCTTTCCGGGGCGGCAGGAGCCCTGTGACAACCCGCGCGAGGGTCGATTTGCCCGACCCGGATTCCCCGACGACGGCGAGGGTCTGGCCGCGGTGCAGTTCGATGCTGACCTCATCAAGAACATCGACTCCCGTGCCCCGGTAGCGTGCAGTGATGTCATCGGCGCGGAGCAGCGGTTCTCCTTCGGGTTCGGCGCCGGGGTGCTGAATCTGGCGCACCGAGACCAGCGCTTTCGTATAGTCTTCCTGCGGCCGGTTGATGATTTGGTCAGTTGGTCCGAATTCAATGGTCTTGCCCATCCGAAGAACCATGATGTCGTCGGATACCTGCGCAACCACGGCCAGATCATGGGTAATGTAGAGCGCTGCCACGCCGGTGTCGCTGATTGCCTCCTTTATCGCCGCCAGCACATCGATCTGCGTCGTGACGTCGAGCGCCGTAGTGGGCTCGTCGAAAACCACCAGGTCGGGTTCCGGGCAAAGCGCCATCGCGGTCATGCAGCGCTGCAACTGCCCGCCGGAAACCTGATGGGGGAACCGCTTGCCGATCCGTTCTGGGTCCGGCAGACCCAGTTTCAGGAACAGCTCGACAGCGCGCAGTTCCGCGTCTTGCTTCGAACACTTACCCTGCGAGACTGCCGCCTCGATGACCTGGTCCAGAATTCGCTGCGCAGGATTGAAACTTGCCGCCGCCGACTGCGAGACGTAGGTGACCTCGCCGCCACGGAGCCGACGGACATCGCGATGATCCGTCGTCAGGATGTTGCGGCCGTTGACCCAGACCTCGCCACCGGTGATCGTCACCCCACCGCGGCCAAATCCCATCGTGGCGAGCCCGATGGTCGACTTGCCGGCACCGGATTCGCCGATGAGCCCGAGCACCTTGCCCCGCTCGAGATCGAGATCGACGTCGTGCACGATTCCAATTTCGCGGGGCGCTTCGCCCGGCGGGTAAACCGTCGCGCCGATTGTCAGGCCGCGGACTCGGACGAGGGTGTCGTTCATCCGCGCCCCCCCTTGAGGGACGTGGTGCGGTTGAGGATCCAGTCAGCAACCAGGTTTACCGAGATGGCCAGGGTGGCGATGGCGATGGCCGGGTACAGCGCGGCGCCGATGCCATAGACGATGCCTTCCTGATTCTCCTTCACGATACCGCCCCAGTCCGCCTGCGGCGGCTGCACGCCGAGTCCGAGGAAAGACAGCGTCGAGAGGAACAGAACCATGAAAATGAACCGCAACCCCATTTCCGCGACGAGAGGCGAAAGCGCATTCGGCAGGATCTCACGGAAGATGATCCAGCCGAGCTTCTCGCCGCGCAGCCGCGCAGCCTCAATGTAGTCCATCACCGAAATGTCAATGGCGACCGCCCGGGCAAGCCGAAAGACGCGGGTCGCGTCGAGAAGACCCATTACGACAATTAGCACCGTCACCGTAACCGGCATGACCGAGAGGATGACGAGGGCGAAGATCAGCGAGGGGATCGACATCATCAGGTCGACAAATCGGCTCAGCATCTGGTCGGCCCAGCTTCCGAGCACGGCCGCAGAAAATCCGAGGACCGCCCCGGTCGAGAATGACAGTGCTGTCGCGAGGGTTGCAATGAGAATCGTCGTCTGTCCGCCGTAAATCATGCGTGAGAGAAGGTCGCGGCCGATGTTGTCGGTGCCAAGCAGGAATCGATCTCCCGGCGGTTCCCAGACGCCGCCGACAATCTCGGCCATGCCGTAGGGCGCGATCAGCGGAGCAAAGATCGCCAGGAGGAAATAAAGGGTTGTGAAGGCGAGGCCGATTACGGCGGTGACTGCGGGTCTCATCAACAACGCCCCCTGGAACGGACCGTGCGCGGTGCCACTGCTTGGGCAGCCACGCCCGGAACGGCACCACCGGCCGGAGCAATTCCTTGCAACCCGGTCATTTCGGATGCCTCAGCCGTGGATTGGCAAGGATCGAAACGAGATCCGCAAGTAGATTCAAGCCGATGTAGACGGCAGCGAATACGAGCCCGCAGGCCTGTACTACCGGCACATCGCGCTTCGAGACATGATCAACGAGATACTGCCCCATGCCAGGGTATACGAAGACCACCTCGACCACGACTACACCGACAACCAAGTAAGCGAGGTTGAGCATGACAACATTGACAATGGGTGCAATGGCGTTGGGCAGCGCGTGTTTCCGGATGACGGTAAAACTGGACAGACCCTTGAGTTCCGCTGTTTCGATGTAAGCGGATTCCATGACATTCAGGATTGCCGCCCGCGTCATTCGCATCATGTGTGCGAGCACAACGAGTGTGAGAACCGCGATGGGAATCGATATCGCCTGCAGCCTGTCGATGAGCGCCGCATCCGGGCGATAGGAAACGGCTGTCGAGGGCAGCCAGCCGAGCTTGACGCCGATAAAGAACATCAGAACGTAGCCGATCAGGAATTCCGGGATCGATATCGACGCGAGTGTGACAGCGGATATCGCCCTGTCCGGCCACCGGTTCCGAAACCGCACCGCGACCAGCCCGAGAAAAATCGCCAGAGGCACCGAGATGGCGGCAGCCCAGAAGGCAAGAAAGAGCGTGTTTTTCATGCGCCCTGCGAGGATCGGCGCGATCTCCTGTCGCGATGTCAGCGCTTGCCCGAGATCGCCCTGCAATACGCCGCCAAGCCACGCGATGTATCGCTGCACCGGAGGGTCGTCGAGCCCGAGTTCGCGGCGAAGGTTTTCGACGGCATCCACTGTCGCCGTCTGTCCAAGGATTGTCTGCGCAACATCGCCGGGCAGAATCGTCGTGCCAGCAAATATCAGAACCGAAACGAGCAAGAGAAGCAGAAGGCTCAGCGCGATGCGCTGAGCCAACAATTTCAGAACGGGCATCCTAGCCGGTCACCCACATCCGGTGAGGTGCATAACTGTTCATGAGTGCGAATCCCGCCGACCCGTCGACCCATCCGGAGATGCGATCGCTCGTCGCATCGACGAAGTCGTTGAACATCGGGCAGATCAGCCCGCCCTCGTCACGAAGGATCGTGCCCATGTCCGCGTACATCTGGGTGCGCTTGGCGACATCGATCTCGGCGCGGGCCGCGAAGAGGAGCTGATCAAACGTGTCGTTGAAGAACCTGGTGTCGTTCCAGTCCGCAGACGAGAGATAGGCTGTTGTGAACATCTGGTCCTGAGTCGGTCGGCCACCCCAGTAGCTAGTGGAGAAGGGTTGCTTGTTCCAGACTTCCGTCCAGTAACCATCGTTTGGTTCGCGCTTGATCTCGATATTGATGCCGGCGCCGGCGCAGCTTTGCTGGAAGAGCGCAGCCGCATCGGGCGCACCGGGGAAAGAATTCTCCGAGGTCCTGAGCAGGACGGGACCGTCGTGACCGGACTTCTCCATGTGGAACCGCGCCTTGTCGGGATCGTACTCGCGCTGCTCGAATTCGGTATACAGCGGATAGGACGAGTTGATCGGCGTATCGTTTCCGACTGAGCCGTAGCCTGACAGGATCTTTTCGACCATTTCCTGTCGGTTGATCCCGTGTTTGAGCGCCAGGCGCAGGTCGTTGTTGTCGAACGGGGCCGTGTTGCAGTGCATGATGAAGACGTAGTGTCCCGGTCCGGCGGTCGTGTGAACGGTAATGCCGGGGCTGCTTGCGACGAGACCAGCGGTGCGCGGTGGCACACGGTCGATCATGTCGACCTGCCCCGAACGCAACGCGGCAACACGGGCGGTGTTGTCGTTGATGACAATCACCTCAAGCGTATCGGCATTGCCAAAGTCGCCCCAGTGATTCGGGTTCTTTTCGGCTACGAAGCGGACGCCCATCTCGACGTCCTTGAGGACGTATGGGCCCGTGCCAATCGCCGCAGCCGGGTCGTCCATGCCGCCGCCTGGCTGGATGATCAGGTGGTAGTCCGCCATCAGATAGGGCAGGTCAGCGTTCGGGCCATCGAGTTCAACGATAACGTCGTTGCCGTCAGCCCGCACGTTCGTAACTGAACGCATGATGCCCAACGCACCCGATTTGGATTCTTCGCCCGAATGACGTATGAGGGACTGGGCCACATCTTCCGCTGTCACCGTCTTGCCGTTCGAAAACGTAATTCCCTGGCGGATTCGGAACGTCCAGACCGAGGCATCGGATGAGCCTTCGAAGCTCTCTGCCACCTTGCCTTCGAGACCGCCGCCATCGGACAGTTCGACCAGCGGCTCCCCCCACATTCGCGTCACCATCAGCCCGACCTGGTTGGTAACCAGTGCCGGATCGATGCTGTCGGTCGTGGACCCGCCCTGCAGGCCCATTCGAATGGTTCCGCCTTTCATGGGACCAGCGGCAAGGACCGCGTCGGCAATCATCGTGTTCGCCATCGCACCGCCCACGCCGAGTGCCGCAGCACGGCCAATGAAGTCGCGGCGGCTCAGGCGCCCGAATGCGACATCCGCAGCCCGACAGAATAATTCTGGTTTCATTTCTTCCTCCGATTCAAGGGTTCAGGAGCTGTTGCAGGATCAGCACTAGTCCCTGCAAAGGTTGCAGACTTGGTACCGGTCCGCAAGGATTTTCGCAGTTGTCGACCAGACGTGCAACCTGGCCTGTTTGGCGTTAATGACCTCTTGCTTTCGGGTCCGGTAGAGTGACGTTGCGGCCGGCAGGGTGGTTCGGATCTTTTCTGACGGTTTGCGAACCTGTCTCGACTGCCTTCCCGGGAGTGTGACGTGCAGTTCATCTCTGCGGCCTCATGACGATGCGGGTGCTGGAGGCATCAAAGTGCCTCGAACTGGATAGTATCAAGGGCGCCGCGCTACGTGTTCCATCGATCAAGCCGCTGGATATGGAAGCGGTTCGGAGCGAGACCGAGTGGGCAGCGCAATTGGTCGTGGTTGCCGAAGTCGACACGGTCGTCGAGGGACTTGGCGAAGCCGTTGATGCAGAACTGATGCGCGGCGGGACCATTTCCCGATTCAGGTAGATTGCATTGCCCGACGAGCTTCTAGAGGCGGGTTCGTTGCCCATGCTCCATGATCGCTAAGGATTGTCCGTGAATGCGGTCGAGGACAGGAACAGGGCCTGGATGGGAGATTGACGATGGATGTCGAATTCATCGCACTCGGTTCAATGGGGACCGGGATGTCTGGCAACATCCTTGGCGCTGGTCTCGCGATTAGGGGGATTGATGTCGATGATGGCCCAAGGCCCGCATTTGCCGAGGCCGACGGGGCCTGGGCCTCCCGGGCGACGGATGCAACCGCGGGAGGCGATACACTCGTTCTGCTGGCGGTCAACGCTGAACAGGCGGAGGAAGCTCTGTTTGGGGACATGGGTGCCGCCGCGGCAATGAAACCAGGTACCATCGTGATGTGGAACTCCGTTGCGGCAATGCACCGACCTGCCGGCCCACAGGATAGCGCACTCGGACTTCTTCAATTTCATAGACCTTCGAGGCGGCTGGGAGCGGGAACTTCCAATTCACTCCCGCGGCTTGGTCTGGGAGGAACTTCTGGAAGGATACAACAATGCGCGACAAAGCACGTTTTCGGTTTCGAGCGCACGTTGAAATGGTTGGCTGAAGGTACACTGAAACCCGACGGAATGGCGACGCCAATTGCTCCAGAAGATCCGGTCGGACCAAATGCGGACATCAAGGGCCGCCGCATCGAAGCGCCCTTGGTCGTGCTTGACTGGGATTGCGGTACATCAACATGATGTCTGGGTTCGTCTCGAATCTCGCCTGGCGCTCTGACCGACTGCAGCCCAACCGGAACCGGAGAATTCTCCTTGAGCCAGATTCCACAAGTGCCAATAGTGCAATTCGTGCACGTTTCGCGATCGTTCTGCCATTGTCGCCGGACGGACAATGATGACCACGAACAGCTGAACGGCCCGCCGATGGCTCCGAGTGCAAAGAGAATTGGCACCCCGAATTCTCGACCTCGGATGCGCGAAGGGCCTTGGACGTCTGCGCGGGACCGGAATCCGGCGCTGGCCGACTGCAGACATTCTTTCCATGCCGCGAGAGAGACATGACGTTGACTGAATCGACCATTCACGATTAAAGTAACCGTACAGTTACTAGCGAGACTTGCGATGCAACACTCCGACACGAATGTTCAGGTTCGAGACGCCGCACGTGCCTTTGCCGAGAACGCGATACGCCCCATCGCGGTGGAACTTGACGCGGAAGAACGGTTTCCGGGCGAGCTCTACGAAGAAATGGGCCGGCTCGGCCTCTTCGGGATCGGCGTTCCGGAAGAGATGGGAGGCCCTGGACTGGACACCCAGGCCTACGCACTGGTGATGGAAGAGCTTTCCAGGGGATATGCCTCGGTCGCAGACCAGTGCGGGTTGATCGAGTTGATCGCGACTCTTCTTGTGCAGCACGGCACTGTGGAGCAGCGCAAGCGCCTCCTCAGCGACGTGATGGCGGCAAGGACCAGGGTTGCCTATTGCATAACTGAGGAGGAGGCAGGGACCGATGTTGCTGCAATCCGCACTCAAGCGGTTCGTGACGGTGAAGGGTGGGTCCTGAACGGCAGCAAGATCTGGATACACAATGCGCCGGTGGCTGATGTCGGCTTTGTTCTGGCCCGCACCGACCGGAAAGCCGGGCATCGTGGCATGTCAATCTTAATTGTCGACCTCAATGCCAAGGGAGTAGAAAGGGGCCCCAAGGAGCACAAGATGGGCCAGCGGGCCAGCCAGGTCGGGGCGCTGGCCTTCTCCGACGTGCGACTCGCGGATGACGCGCTTCTGGGCGAAGAGGGTCGAGGCTTTCACATCATGATGAGCGTGCTCAACAAGGGTCGCGTGGGAATCGGCGCGCTCGCCGTCGGAATCGCCCAGGCGGGTCTGGAAGCCGCGCTCGGATACGCGCAAGAACGCCGACAGTTCAAGCAGGCGATTTCGGAATTCCAGGGTATCCAGTTCATGCTAGCTGACATGGCAAAGGACATCCATGCCGCGCGCCTCCTCGTTCATTCGGCGGCGGACAGCGTCGATCGGGGCCAGGATCCTACAATGGCCTGTAGCATGGCGAAGTGCTTCGCAAGCGACATGGCGGTGCAGCGGACTGCGGATGCGGTTCAGGTCTTCGGCGGTTCGGGATATATCAGGGGCATGGAAGTGGAGCGGCTGTACCGAGATGCCAAGATCACGCAGATCTACGAGGGCACGAACCAGATTCAGCGCACGATCATTGCGCGCGAACTCCTGAAGAACGGGGCGCAAACATGAGCGGACAGGCGGCACTGGTGACCGGATCAACCCGTGGAATCGGCTTGGCAAGCGCCTTGGCCCTCGCGCGTCAAGGATTCGCGGTGGCGGTGAACGGGCCGGCCGATGATGACGAACTGGCGGCGGCAGTGGAACAGGTCTCAGCAACAGGCGCACGTGTCGTCGCCATGCCGCTTGACGTGTCGGACATCGACGCCCACGACGCCGCCATTGCCAGCGTGGAAGACGCAATCGGCCCCCTGACCACGCTCGTGAACAACGCTGGCGTCAGCGTGATGAACCGTGGCGATCCGATCGAGGTTTCCGAACAAAGCTGGGATCGGTGCTTGACGGTCAATGCCAAGGCGATGTTCTTCATGACGCAGGCGTTTGCAAGAAGGCTGCTTGCTCGGAATCGGGACGCGTCGCTTTTTCAGTCCATCATCAACGTCACGTCGTCCAATGCGGAGGCGGTCGCCGTCACGCGCGCGGAATACTGTGTGTCCAAGGCGGGAGCGGCAATGGTGTCCAAGGCTTGGGCGGTGCGGCTCGGAGCCGAGGGGATTGCAGTCTATGACGTGCGGCCGGGGGTCATAGACACAGACATGACGTTGCCGATGATCAACGAGTATGCGCGCAGGGCAGAGGAGGGGCTGACGCTCGTTCCGCGCGTTGGACAACCCGAGGAAGTGGGCGAAATCATCGGGTCGCTCGCATCCGGGAAGCTGCCCTACACCACCGGACAGGTCATATTTGCCGACGGCGGCATGCTGGTGCAGAGATTCTGAGATGAAGATTGCACTTCCTGGCAGCGACGGCTCGCTCACGGACTACGTCATGCAGGGCACGCCGATCGAGGCCGAACCGCTCGGCCCTGATCCGGTCCGTGTCGTGCTTGCCGCAGCGCACGTGGTGGCAGATCCCTTCACTGACAACGATCCGTCCGGGCTTGCTACGCTCGACTGGGAAGCGACAATGGCGTTTCGACGCCACTTGGCGGATCTGGGGCTCGGCATCGCTGAAGCGATGGACACGGCGCAGCGTGGAATGGGTCTCGGCTGGTCGGAAGCGCTGGAACTCATTCGGCGAACGAAGGCGGAGTTCCCTGACACCCTGGTGTTCAATGGGTGCGGCACGGACCACCTGATGCCGGGCGACGTGCAAAGCCTCGACGACGTTCGCCGCGCGTACCTGGAACAGGTCGAGGCAATTCAGGACATTGGCGGGCGCCTGGTCATCATGGCCAGCCGTGCATTGGTGCGGGTCGCGGAAGAACCGGAAGATTACGTTCGGGTCTACGAGGACGTGCTGGCCGCCTGCAACCAGCCGGCGATCCTTCATTGGCTGGGCGACATGTTTGACCCGGAACTTGCGGGCTATTGGAGCGGCGGTCGCTTTGAGGACGCGCTTGAGACGGCGCTCGCCGTGATCGGCGGGAACGCTGCGAAAGTCGACGGCATCAAGATCTCTCTTCTGGACAAGGAGAAGGAGATCGTGATGCGCCGCCGCCTGCCGGACGGCGTGAAGATGTATACCGGCGACGACTTCAACTACCCTGAACTGATCGTCGGCGACGAGTTTGGGTACAGTCATGCGCTGCTCGGCATCTTCGATCCGCTGGCTGTGGCTGTCGGCAAGGCCGTTGGCCAGCTGGGACGGGGCGACGAGGCGGGATTCCGCGCGACGCTGGATCCGACTGTGCCCTTGGCGCGCCTCATTTTCCGCGCGCCCACGCAGTACTACAAGACGGGCATCGTGTTCCTTGCATGGCTGAACGGATTCCAGGATCATTTCGTGATGCCAGGGGGCGCCCAGTCGATGCGGCCCTTGCCCTACTTTGTCGACTGCTTCCGCTTGGCGGATCAGGCCGGACTTCTTTCGGACCCGGATCGCGCCATTGCGCGGATGCGGACGCTCATGGGGCTCTATGGCATTGCGTGACTTCACGGGCGATCTCAGCGCGCTGGCCCTGAACACGGCTACGCTTGGCCACAACCTGGCAGGCTACGGAGCGGGCTGGTCTGTGGAACAAGTGATCGACGCCTGCGCCGAGCGTGGCTTTGGCGGCCTGGTTTTTTGGCGCCGCGAGATCGGCATGCGCGCGCAGGCAATCGGCAAGCGCGTCCGCGCCAGCGGCATGAGGGTCGTGGGGCTTTGTCGAACCCCGTACATCACCGGTCCCGGCGCTCCTGTGACGCTTGACGAGGCACGCGAGTCTGTCGACATGGCGGCTGCACTTGGGGCAGATGTGCTCACCATAGTGACCGGCGGCACCGAAATCGGCACGAAAGGCGTCGAGGAAAGCCAGAAGCTTCTGGCGGAGCGCGTTGCAATCCTCGCGGAACATGCGGCAAAGTGCGGCGTGCATCTGGCCCTGGAGCCCCTCAACCCGATGTTCGGCGGCAACAGGACATGCCTGTTCACCGTGGCAGAGGCCATCCGCATCTGCGACGAGGTGGGAGCGTACAACGTGGGCGTGGCCGTCGATGTCTACCATGTCTGGTGGGATACGACCCTGTCCGAAACGCTGACCGCGGGCGGCCCGCATCGGATTCTCGGATACCACTTGTGCGATTGGCTCGCAGATACCACCGACATGCTTCTGGACCGCGGCATGATGGGCGACGGCGTCGCGGACCTGAAGAAAATCCGGCGTGCCGTCGAAGGCGCGGGATACGAGGGCGCGTGCGAAGTCGAGGTGTTTTCCGCCGGCAACTGGTGGCAACGTGATCCGGCGGAAGTTCTGGACACGATTGTCGAGCGATTCAGGACCCAATGCTGACTGATTTCGAGAACGTAACGTGGACGCAGGTGCAGAATGCTGTGCCTGCAAGCCGAAGACGTTGTCATGCATTTCGGCGAAGCAGATGCTGAAGAACGGGCACTGACTTGGTAAAAGGAACAAGTGAACTGAATGACGCGGCTGGTTTGCGCACAAAACGGGTCGTACTTGCACATGGAGGCTGCGATGAACGCCGACGAAGTGATTGCATTCTACGGTCTGGAACCGCACCCGGAAGGCGGCCACTATTGTGAGACTTTCCGAGCCTGGGCACCCAATGGTGGGCGCGGGGCCATTTCGGCAATCTACTACCTTCTGAAAGCCAGAGAGACATCGGCGTGGCATCGTATCGACGCAATCGAAATCTGGCACCACTATGCCGGCGCACCTTTGCGTCTCTCGCTGTGTTCCGATGGCATGACCGTGACTGAGCGGTTGCTCGGCACAGGCGATGCAGCAGAACCACAAGCGGTCGTGCCTGTCGGCTGCTGGCAGAGCGCTGTTTCGCTTGGCGCATGGACGCTTGTCGGCTGCACGGTTGCACCCGCGTTCGAATTTTCTGGCTTCGAACTCGCTTCTCCGGGATGGCTGCCTGGCATGACGCCTGCGTGATTGCACGGATGGCGCTGCACCTCAGCGCCGTCTCCGGCTGCGTTCCCGGTAACGTAGTGCTGGCCGGGAACTTTGCGACGAAGGTAGGCGATACGGAATTTCAGACCTGAAAATCTTGACAATTCGTCCGGATCGGAAACCAGCAACGCCGTCAGACAAGCACGAGTCGCATGACCGTGTCGATGTTGAAAGCGAGCCGGTCTTCTAGCGCCTTGCTTTCCATGAAGTCGCGTTCGAACAGAATCGTGCCGGTGAACCGATTGGTCAGGTAGTAGTAGCCGATGGCCGCGATCGTGATGTTGAGTTGCACGGGATCGATTCCCGGGCGGAAGACGCCATCGGCAACGCCGCGGTCTAGGATTTCCTGAACCATGCTGACAAACCTGCGGCTCGCCGTCCGCAAGCGCTCGGACTTCTCTAGGTGTTTGCCACGATGAAGGTTCGCGTTGTTGACCAAGGTGATGAATTCCGGGTTGTCGAGGTAATACGCCCAAGTGAACCGCACAAGACGTTCCAAGGCCTCGCACGGCGGAAGGTGGTCGAGTTCCAGTTCCTGTTCGGCGTTTCGAATGTCCAGATAGGCTTCCACCAGAACCGCGCGGAACAGCGCCTCCTTGCCACCAAAGTAGTGGTAGATCATGCGCTTGTTTGCACAGGCCTGCTTGGCAATTTCGTCCACGCGCGCACCGGCAAGGCCAAGTCTCGCGAATTCCGATTTCGCGGCGGCAAAAATCCTGGCCTTTGTTGCGTTTGCGTCGCGACCCCTAGGCTGTGCCTCCACAACTTTCACGTGCGTTCCTTCACTTTCAGGGATCGCGTTAGGTGTCATTCTTAGCCCACTTGGCAAGAAAGAGAAGAAAGAAGCAAACAGGTAGTACGCTGCCAATCTGAATCGCCGCGACTCGCCGCGAGTTGGCATGTCGGGGAAATTCGGTTGCAAGCGAGACTGAATCAGGGCCTCATCTTGGATTCGAGAAAGAGGAGAGTTGCGTCCGTGTCCTTCATCGCGAACTTCATTGAGCAGGGGACGGTATTTCGCCGCGTTTTCCTGCTGGCCTTGGGCCATGGTGCCTCCGGCGCGGCGGCGTCATCATGATGCCGGCGGGAGCAAACCACGAGGCGGTGGACCGTTCCGAAGTCTCTTTGATGGGGGCGGTTGTCCGGCTGAACGCGAGTCGGGCTACATCCGGGAGAAGTTCTTGCTGGAAGAACTGTTTCGCCAGGCACCGAAGCGGATCATGATTGTGCCCATTCCGGCCAGGGATCCGGTGACTGGCAAGGCGCTGGAGCAGTGGCTTGACGCACCGCCTTCGGTCAATGGAGGTTGGAACGATGTCCGTGACGGGCTGGATGCAGCATCGTAGAGGGGACAGGGCTTCATGAGTCGACTGCAGTTCCATCGCGCATTTCGGAGGTGCCGTTTTGCTGCCGACGGCGCACCGGGGCCAGCGCCCAATTGCCTTTCCGGCAAAGTGACTGTTGTGCACGATTCGCCTCTAGCAAGGCCGGGGCCGTGTTTGGCGATCAAGGAATTCGATAGATGACTGAAACGGGCTTCGACTACGTGATTGTCGGCGGCGGGTCGGCGGGCTGTGTTCTGGCGAGCAGGCTGAGCGAGGACCCGGGCGTGCGGGTTCTCCTCCTTGAGGCAGGCGGCAGGGACCGACACCCGCTCATCCACATGCCTGTAGGCTTCGCAAAGATGACGAACGGACCGCATACCTGGGGCTATGCGACGGCGCCGCAGAAGCACGCAAACAACCGTGAAATCGCCTACGCACAGGCACGAGTGGTCGGTGGCGGATCTTCAATAAATGGGCAGGTTTTCACCCGCGGCAACCCGGTGGATTACGACCGTTGGGCGGAACGGGAGGGCTGCGATGGATGGGCGTTCAAGGACATACAGCGGTATTTCCTCCGCTCGGAAGGCAATGCCGTTCTTTCGGGAGACTGGCATGGAACCGATGGTCCGCTCGCGATTTCGAACATCCCCGATCCACAACCGATGACGCGCGCTTTCGTGCAGTCGTGCCAGGAACTTGGCATTCCGTACAATTCGGACTTCAACGGGCAGGTTCAGGCCGGCTGCGGAGTCTACCAGACTACTACCAGAAACGGTCGACGCTGCTCCGCTGCAGTCGGCTACCTGAGTCCGGTTCTGGACCGGCCGAACCTTACGGTGGAGACTAGCTGCCTCGTCGAGCGAATCAAGTTCGAGGGTACGCGCGCCATCGGTGTCGTGTATTCCAGCGGTCGCGGGCGAAGATCGGCACGGGCCGAAATTGAGATCCTGGTGGCCTCCGGGGCGATCGGGACTCCGAAGATCATGATGCTGTCAGGCGTGGGGCCCGCTGCTCACCTGCGCGAGCACGGCATCGATGTCGTGCACGACCTGCCGGGTGTCGGCGCAAACCTGAACGATCACTTCGGGATCGACATCGTGGCGGAGCTGAACGGGCATTACAGCCTAGACAAGTACAACAAGCCCCATTGGGCGCTTTGGGCGGGCATTGAATACGTCCTGTTCCGCTCGGGTCCGATCACGTCCAACGTGGTCGAGGGCGGTGCGTTCTGGTTTGCCGATGACAGCAAGACGGTGCCCGACCTGCAGTTCCACTTCCTTGCGGGTGCCGGAGCCGAGGCCGGCGTTCCAAGCGTGCCGAAAGGCTCGTCGGGCATCACGCTCAATTCATACGCTGTTAGGCCAAAGAGCCGTGGAACCGTGCGGCTGCGATCCGCCGATCCGTCGTCACCGCCTGTCGTGGATCCGAATTTCCTGGCAGAGCCGGACGATCTCAGGACAAGCGTTGAAGGCGTGAAGATCAGTCGCGAGATCTTTTCGCAGCCCTCTCTGCAAAAGCACATCAGGACAATTATGTATCCTGATGATGGCGTGAAGACACAGGCGGACTACGAGGCTTACGCACGCCAGTACGGGCGCACCTCTTACCACCCGACCTGCACATGCAAGATGGGCAACGACGATATGTCAGTGGTCGATCCGCAATGCCGGGTTCGCGGCCTGGACGGGATACGCATCTGTGACAGCTCGATCATGCCGAGCCTCGTGGGCTCGAACACGAACGCGCCGACGATCATGATTGCCGAAAAGGCAAGTGACATGATCCGGGGCAATCATTGAACGAACGACCGATCTCGATGCATGCCTCTGACGAGGTCCGTCTTCTTCGGAGTGACTGTGCAAGCGCCGAGTTGTGCCTGTTGGGAGAGCAACGGACTGATCAGTCCCACTTCGGCGCCCAAGACACCAGGTCTTCCCCTACGATCCGATAGCCTGTCTGGGTAAGACCCTCGACCCGCGCCATGTCCACGCTCGATAGCGTGAAATCCATGATGTCGAAGTTCGCTCGGATGTTCTCCGGCTTTGTCGACATTGTGTTCACGCTCACGCCTTTCTGAACTATCCAGCGCAGCACCACTTGGCCCGCAGTCTTTCCGTATGCAGCGCCGATCTCGGCGAATTCGGGATGCTTGAACACCTCGCCGCGAGCGACCGAGCAATAGGATGACAGGGGAATCCCCACATCATTCGCGCCGGCGAGAAGACGGTCCTGGTTCAGGAGTGGATGGAACTCGACCTGGTTGGTCACGATCGGTGCGTCGACGATGGACTTTGCGTTCTTCATCATCTGGATCGTGTAGTTCGAAACGCCGATGTTTCTTGCCAGTCCCTGGTCATGTGCCGCTTGCAGGAGCTTCAATGACGGCGCAATGTTGCCGTCCATCGGCGGCCAGTGCAGCAGCAGAGCGTCCACGTAATCGACTTGCAACGCCTTCAGGCTTTGTTCGACCGAGGCCATGAACCTGTCTGCGCCGAAATTGTCCGGATGAACCTTCGTCGTGATGCAGAGATCTTCGCGCGAAATGCCTGTCGCCATCAGCGCTTCGCCGATCTCAGCCTCATTGCCGTACATCTGCGCAGTGTCGAATGCCCGGTATCCGACTTCGGCTGCGGCAAGAATCGCTTGTTTCGCAACCTCTCCCTCCAGCGGAAAAGTGCCGAATGCACGTTGATAGGTCCTTTGGAAATATATGTTCATTGCTGGCTCCTGCAGTTCCAGACAATTGTAACTCATTGGTTACTTGAGGGGAAGGCTTGCGGGCGCGAGGGTTGACTCTATTCCGGCATTCCGTGCTTGTTTCGGCACTCTAGGCTTGGCATATTCTAGATAACCAACCGGTTACTTCTGGCAGTAGGCCGACTTAGGGGAGGCCGTCTTGACAAAGCAGAAAAGCGCAGCCGACGCCGTCGCTCTGATCCCGGACAACGCCGTTGTTGCCGTCAACTCCTCGAGCGGGTTGTGCTGCCCCGACCTCGTGCTTCAGGCGCTTGGCGAACGATTCCAGGCCAAAGGGTCCCCGAAGAACCTCACGACGATCCATCCCATCGCAGCCGGCGACATGTTCGGCGTCAAGGGCGTGGACCATATCGCGAAGCCCGGATGCCTGACAAAGATCATTGGCGGCAGTTATCCGTCAGGCCCGTCGAGCTCCGATCCGCCGCGCATCTGGCAGATGATCGCCTCGAACCAGGTGAAGGCGTACAACCTTCCTTCTGGCATCGTTTTCGACATGTTGCGGGAAGGAGCCGGGCATCGCCCAGGGGTCCTTACCAAGGTCGGCATGGACACGTTCGTGGACCCCGAACAGGAAGGCGGCGCCATGAATGAATCCGCTGCCGCCGAACCCATCGTAAAGCGCATGGAATTCGAAGGCGAGGACTGGCTTTACTTTGCCGCCCTTCGACCTGACGTTGCCATCATTCGCGCAACGACCGGCGACGAACGCGGCAATCTTGGTTTCAAGTCCGAGGGCGCCTATCTCGGCGCAATGGAGATGGCGCTCGCCGCGCACAATTGTGGCGGGACTGTCATTGCGCAGGTGCGGCAGGTGACGCAAAGTGGTTCGCTGCGCCCCCATGATGTCCATGTGCCCGGCATTCTGGTCGATGCATTGGTTGAAGCTCCCGACATGTTGCAGACCACCGCAACGACCTACGATCCGGCGATATCCGGCGAACTCATCCGCCCGATCGACGGTTTCCGGACAATGGACTTTGGCGTGCCCAAGATCATTGCGCGTCGCGTGGCACAGGAACTTCGGAAGGGATGGGCGGTGAACATCGGATTTGGCGTGTCTGCCAACGTGCCGCGCGTGTTCATCGAGGAAGGCCGCCATGGCGATGTTACCTGGGTGATCGAGCAGGGTGCGATCGGAGGCGTTCCGTTGCTGGACTTCAAGTTTGGCTGCGCTTCCAATGCCGATGCCTTCGTGACCTCGCCGCATCAGTTCACGTACTTCCAGGCCGGGGGCTTCGACGCATCACTGCTGTCGTTTCTCGAGATCGACGAGGATGGCTCGGTCAACGTGTCAAGGCTGAAATCGACCCCGCACCGGACGGCGGGCGCCGGAGGCTTTGTCGACATCACGGCACGGGCTCGGCGGATCGTGTTTTCGGGAACTTTCAACGCTGGCGCGAAGATGCGAATCGACAACGGCAAGCTGGTGATCGACGCCGAGGGACACACTGCAAAGTTCGTACCCAAAGTGGACCACGTCTCGTTCTCCGGACGACGCGCCGTCGCACAAGGCCAGGACGTCACCTATGTAACGGAGCGCTGTGTCATGCGGCTGAGCGAGGAGGGGCTCGAAGTTACCGAAATTGCACAGGGCGTGAACGTGCAGCGCGACGTGCTTGATCAGGCCGAAACTCCGCTCAAGGTGGCTGACGACCTGCGCGTGATGGACCCAGCGCTATTTTATCCAGCGCCGTTCGGGCTCATGCCATGAGCACGTCACGGATGTCGCTGACGATCGACGGGGCGATCGGGCAACTTCGGATTGTCAGGCCTGAAAAGCTGAATGCGCTGGACGTTGCCATGGTGGACGATCTTGCTGTGCGGTGCAGGGAGATCGAGCACCACGACGACATTCGGGTTGTTGTTCTTTCGGGCGAAGGCAAGGCATTTTCCGCCGGCGGAGACATCGAAGCCTGGTCTGCGGAGAGTCCGGAGCGGTTCGGGCGGCACTGGATTCGCGACGGGCATGCGGCCTTCGACGCCTTGGCGAGACTGCGCCAACCAGTCATTGCCGTGCTGGACGGTCATGCACTTGGTGGCGGGCTGGAACTGGCGGCCTGCGCGGACATTCGAATCGCAGAGGAGCACGTGAAGATCGGCCAACCGGAATCTGGTCTTGGCATCGTTCCCGGCTGGTCCGGCACGCAACGTGCCGTCCGACGCTTTGGCGCGCAGACCGTGCGACGCATGGCGTTGTTTGGCGAGGTGCTTACGGCAAAAGAAGCGTTGAAGCTCGGCATCATCGATAAACTCGTGCCTTCAGGTGCCGGTCCGGCGGCGGCGGTCGAATTGGCGCAGGCCGTCTTGGCGCGTGGATCGCGGGCGACGGAACTCGTGAAGATGACGATCAACGCAGCCGAAGGCGAGGAACGCGAGCGCGTTCTCGAGGCATTCTCGGGTGCCTTGGCGGCGGGCACGGACGAACTAGCTGAGGGGCTGGCGGCGTTTCGGGAAGGCCGCAAGCCCGGTTTTGGAAAGGGCGAAGCATGATTCGACATCTTGTTGCCCTGAGGTTCATGGCTGGCACGCCTGAAGACGTGAAGCGGGGGCTCATGGACGATCTTGCCGGACTGAACGAACGGATCGACGGCATACTCGACTTTCGGGCGTGCCCGAATATCAGCGTCGAAGATTCGCTGGTCCGAGGCTTCTGAGATCTTTTCTGGTTCGACTTCCGGGATGCATCCGTGCGCAATACCTATCTCGACGACGAGGTGCACCAGAGCATCGGAGCTCGGATTGTTGCTGAACTCGATGGCGGTGCGGAAGGCGTTTTCGTTCTCGACTTCGAGACTTAAATCCCTTCAGCGGTACACCAACAGCGGTTTGTGCCGGACTGCACATTCTGGTCGTGTTGATTGGTGACATCGAAGTCGAGCACCAGAACGGCCTGATCGTCCTTTCGTGGCCTTTCGATTGCTGCAATTGTGATGGACACCGGAATTCGATCCCCTGCGAGCATGGGCCGATGGAGGCTCCAAAGTCAGTCCAGTGACGCGCTGGCGCGAAACTGCGCAGGCGCCCCGTTCTTCAACCCGTCGATCAAGGACATCACGAGCAGCCCGTGCGCGACCCGCGCGCCAAATCCATGGCGCCGGGCGGCCGCGTCGGACATGTGAATCTCGAACCTGTGGCCCATAATGTCGGCAAAAGTGTCGATCATCTCCGCCGTGACGGTCATGGCCCCGCAGTCGATGCCGTCCCCGCGGGCGAGAATGGCAGCGCAGTGGTGGCCTGGAGGAATGAGGCGCATCACGATGCCGCCTTGACGTGCCGGTCCTGATTCAGGCCGGCACGGGCGCTTCTTCTCGCAGCAGTTTCATTTCCTTGAGTTCCGCCCAGAAGTCGGCCGGGATCGGATGGCTGAACCAGGTAAGGTTCCTTTCCAGTTGCTCGACCGTGCGCGTTCCGGCGATGAAGCTCGGTATCGCAGGATGGGCGACAACGATTTGCAGCGCAGCAGCAGCCAAGGGCACGTCATGATCGGCACAGACCTGTTCGATCTTCCTGACCTCTTCCATGATTCCTGCGGTGCTGGAGCGTGGTTGTATTTCGCACCTTCGATCGCGCCGCAATCTGGGTCGATGGCTTGTCGAGGAAACCAATTGCCGGAATACACCCCGCATCTAACGAGAACTCCCAACCGGATTGATGGGCCAGAAGCGACCTCTTGAAAGGGCGATGTCGCGAAAGATAGGGCCTCGTTCGGGCGTGGTTGGTGTCGGCGTTCAAGCCCCAATTGCACCATGAAATTTCGAAGTTTCCTGACGATGCATGTGCGCACAATCCGGATGTAGGCATCGTTCAACGAATTCATTTGATTTGGATGTATAGAAGTAGAACAACACCAGCGACCAAACGAGGTGCCCATGCCGATAGAACACGCTCCTTTCAGCCAGGCGGAATATGATCGCCGAATTGCAAAGACTCGCAATGCCATGGTTGAGGCCGGGATGGACGTCTTGTTCGTGACCGATCCTTCGAACCAAGCGTGGCTGACCGGCTATGACGGCTGGTCGTTCTACGTGCACCAAGGAGTTATTCTGGGACTCGATGATGATCCGCTGTGGTGGGGGCGCCTCCAGGATACCAATGGCGGCCGGCGTACGGTGTGGATGGAGGATGACAAGGTGCTTGGCTATGCCGACAGGTATGTACAGTCCGCGACCTGTCATCCGATGGAAGACTTGGCCGAACGGCTGTGCGCGATAGGGTATGAGAAGGCCCGGATCGGGGTTGAACTTGAGAATTACTACTATTCCGCCAAAGCCCATATGGTGCTGAATGCGAAGCTGCCGAATGCAACCATGATGGATGCCACCGCACTTGTGAACTGGCAGCGAGGAGTAAAGTCGAACGAAGAAATGGCCTTCATCCGGAAAGCTGCGAAGATCACAGAGAAGATCGTCAATGTCGCCTTGGAAAGGGCCGAACCGGGCCTGCGCAAGAACGAGTTGGTGGCCGAGATTTGCCATGCCGGCTTGATGGGAGTGGAGGACGCCTGGGGCGATTACCCCGCCATTGTGCCGTTGACACCTTCGGGGCGGGACGCAGCTGCGCCGCACGTAACCTGGAACGGCAACGAGATGAAGGCTGGCGAATGCACCTTCTTTGAACTCTCCGGCTGCTACCGCCGCTATCATGCGCCGCTGTGCCGTTCGATCTTTCTGGGCAAGCCGCCTCAGTTCATGCTGGATGCCTCCCAAGCGCTGACAGCGGGGCTCAATGCCGGGCTGGATGCCGCCCGCGCCGGCAACCGCGCTTGCGATATCGCCAATGCGCTGAATGGTGAACTGGCCAAAGTCGGCATTGATCGCGGCGGGCGCTGCGGTTACCCGATCGGCCTTAGCTATCCGCCGGATTGGGGCGAGCGCACCGTGTCGATCCGTCCGACCGACGAGACCTTGCTGCAACCGGGCATGACCTTTCACTTCATGCCTGGCCTGTGGATGGATGGCTGGGGCTTGGAGACAACAGAATCCATCGTCATCACTGAGAGTGGCCCAGCGGAGGCGTTGTGCAACGTCGAAAGAAAGCTCTTCCTAGACGGAGCAAACGCTTGAGTTGTTAAGGCACAGACCCGCAGAGATTTTCGGTACGTTCGCGTGCTTGACTGAACGAGGAACTTCCGAAAGGCACTCGCCGGCCGCGTGAGCACGATTAGATTCAAAGTTGCGCTTGGCCAAATCTTATCCGATCTTGCCGCCATGAGCATGGATGCTACCTGCCTGCCGAAGACAATTTGCGACGGACTGACCATGCAATTGCGAATATGGTGGAAACAATTGTGACAAATTCAATAGAGAGACACATGCACCAACTACCGAAATCGGTGCTTGCAACAGCGGTATTACTTCTTGCTGCCACGGCGGCAATTTCCGCTCCGCCTAATCTCCGGACACCGGCACCCGTCATTCACCTGGCAGATAATTTGGACGAGGCCGATGATTTTGGATGGTGCATCGATACGATTGGGCGTGGGCTGTCAGATCGCTTACATGCCCACTCGTGCAAACCACGGGGTGGCGACGTGCAGTTTCGCTTTGTCGAGACCACTGGTCAAATCGTGTCGGTCGCCTTCAAAGAAAAATGCATGGCGAATCTGCATCCGGAAGATCCGACTGAGCCGCTCGGTCTGGTTGATTGCGATGTTTTGGCCAGTGCACAACAGTTCATCTACGACCCCGCTTCCATGACATTCCGTCCGTCGGAAGACGAAACAAAGTGCTTGAGCGTCGGTGCCGACAGCCGCTCGGCAGGTCCTTTCATGGCGCGGAATCTTCGATTCTCTGAGTGTTCAGCAGCACATATGCGGTTCCAGCAGTGGATTGTCAGGCAATGATCCCTGCCCTTGCTCGGTGATCGATGTTGCGAGACTATTCCGCGTTTGGCGTGACATCCCCGCTGAGGGCCGGATACGGGACGGCTGTAGATGGGGCCCACGCCTTTCACATCCATTTCACTTCGCTTTTGTTTGTCACATCAATGACATCAAACTGACTGAAGACGATCCATTGCGCCGCTGGCAGGATACGGTCGCTCTGCCATATAACAATGACGATGGTCCCGGCTCGATCACATTTCGTACAGGATTCGAAACTTTCACCGGCAAATTCGTCATCCATTGTCACATCCTGCGCCACGAAAACTTGGGAATGATGCAAACGGTCGAGGTCACCGGGTGACGTGCTTCCGGCGCCTTTGGGCGCTTACGCACCAGAACCTCCTGCTGGTCGGCAGTGCAACCATCCAGTCAGAAGGGCCGTTTCGGGAGCGCCTGACTGGTGACACGGTTCGTTCGCGGGCCCGGAAGGAGTTGCCGAGACTGCATTGCGACGCCAGGTTCCGGGAACCGTCGCTCTTGCGCGGGCAATTCGACGCCGTGGCGCGTTCCGTTTCGCGCCGGACGAAGTTCAGTAGCACGCAATCGCGCCCGCATTGGACGCGAGATAAGAACGAAACTGCTCTGCTCGGGAAAATGCAACCGGTTGCAAAAGTGGAATCGGAAGGTAGACTGCCGTCGCGAAATGGGGGGACGCGAGTTGCTTGCGGGATTGTGTATGCTGTGGAGTGAACACTGCCACCAGACATTGCGTGAAGTTGAGCAGTCCCGAAGCACTGACGTTTCACTCCATTTTTGCTTCGACCTTTCAGTCCCACGTGGCATGAAGGAGGGGCACGATTCCGGCAGGTAACGGGTGCGCCGGACACCCATCTAAAGGGAGGATATCCATGAAGAATTCAATAGTTGCGGCGGGTGTCGCCACGCTCATGGCAACAAGCGCCATCGGGCAGGACCTCGGTGCATCGATCGCGCGTTTCGACGACAACTTCCTGACCGTGATGCGGAACGGCATGGTTGATCACGCCGGATCGATGGACGGCGTCAATCTTCAGGTTGAGGATGCTACCGACGACATCGGCAAGCAGATTGACCAGGTGAAGAACTTCGTCGCTTCGGGCGTTGACGCAATCATCGTCAACATTGTCGACACGTCCGCGGGTGCCGCAGTGTCGGCTGCTGCCGGTGACGTGCCGCTCGTCTACGTCAATCGCGAGCCTGACAACGTGAATGATCTCCCGTCGACGCAGGCGTTCGTTGCGTCGAACGAGATCGAGTCCGGCACGCTCGAGGCCTTCCAGATCTGCCGCAACCTGCGCGCCGCAGGAAAGGCGGGCGGTGCCATGGGCTACCTGATGAACGGCCAGCTCTCGAACCAGGCTGCAGTTCAGCGGTCAAAGGACGTGCATGACGTCATTGGCATGGACATGTGCAACTTCATGACGCTGATCGACGAGCAGACCGCCAACTGGAGCCGCGACGAGGCACAGTCCCTGATGACAAACTGGCTTTCCGCGGGCGAGGACTTCGACTTCGTCATCGCCAACAACGACGAAATGGCCATCGGTGCGATCCAGGCCATGAAGGCGGCGGGAATCGACATGGCCGACGTCGAAGTTGGCGGCGTGGACGCGACCCAGGACGCTCTGGTCGCGATGCAGGCCGGCGAACTGGACGTGACCGTTTTCCAGGATGCCTTCGGGCAGGGTGCAGGATCGGTGGACACCGCCATCGCACTGGTGAACGGCGAGGATGTTGACCAGAAAGTCTACATTCCGTTCAAGCTGGTTACGCCAGACAACATCGGTGACTTCCTCGACAAGAACTGAGTTTCCGATTGCGGGGCGGCAGCCAATGCCGCCCCGTAAATTCCGGACTGTTGCGTCCGGGACGTGACGATCCACGGGAGCGGAACATGGCTGATACATCCCATGGCACCGGCGGCCTTGCCTTCGACAAGTCGAAACGGGCCTGGCCGAACGAAGTCAACATCTTCATCGCGCTTGTACTGATAGTCCTGATCTTTGAGGTCCTGGGGCAACTGCTTCCCTACATGAAGGGCCAAAGCATGCTCTTCGACTTCAATACGGGACGTGACGGCACGATCCTGAACATGGCGCGGATCAAGATCATCATTCTCCAGGTCTCGATCATCGGGATCATCGCGCTAGGGGTCACGCAGGTCATCATCACGGGAGGGATTGACCTGAGTTCGGGCTCGATCGTTGGCGCGACAGCAATGATCTCGATGAGTTTCGCCCAGACCGAACTTGTGAACGGCAACCCCAATCCGAAAGCGATATTCGGTCCGTGGGCAATGGACCTCCCGATTCTCGTGCCGATTGCGGTCGGACTGGGATGCGGATTGATTGCCGGATCGATCAACGGGATGCTGATCGCCTATACCCGGATTCCGCCTTTCATTGCGACGCTCGGCATGATGGTGAGCGCACGTGGCGTTGCCAAGTGGTGGTCGCGCGGCAATCCGATTTCCTTTCCGACCGACGAATATGCGGCGATCTCGAACGGAAACCTGGTTGACGGCCTGACCCTCGGCGCGTTTTCGGAGAGCTGGATCGTAACGCAGGTCTTCGACGGCCAGAATCCGGCGATCTACTTCCTTCTGCTCGCGGTGCTCTTCCATTTCATCATGAAGTACACCGTATATGGAAAGCACACCTATGCGATCGGATCCAACGGGGATGCGGCGCGCATGTCGGGCATCAACGTGGCGTGGCAGAAAGTCATGGTCTACGCGATCGCGGGCATGCTTGCGGGATTCGCGGCGATACTCCTGACATCGCGCAACGTGACCGCGCAGGCCGGAATGGGTTTTGTTTACGAACTTGATGCAATCGCGATGGCGGTGATCGGTGGCGTGTCGCTCGCCGGCGGCCGCGGCTCGATCATCGGCACGGTGCTCGGGGCCATGATATTCGGCGTCATCATTTCCGGCTTCACCTATCTGAAGCTCGACGCCTTCTATCAGGAAATGGTCAAGGGCGGAATCATCGTTGCTGCCGTCGTTCTAGACCAGTGGCGCCAGCGGCGCGCGGCATTGAAGTCGTGAGGAGGGCGAAATGAGCGATGACATCGTCCTGAGGACGGAGGACCTGACAAAGCACTATGGCGGTGTCCATGCGCTGGAAGGTGCAGACTTCGAACTTAAGAATGGCGAGCATGTCGCCATCATGGGAGACAACGGTGCGGGCAAGTCCACTTTCGTGCGTCAGATCACTGGCGTGGAGCAACGAACGCGCGGCAGGATATGGCTCTACGGCGACGAGGTGAATTTCGCGGGCCCGCTCGATGCCCGCGAGGCTGGCATCGAGACGGTCTTCCAGACCTTGGCGCTCGCCGACGACCTCGACGTTCCCGACAACCTGTTCCTTGGTCGCGAGATGACGAAATTGAACTGGCTCGGGCCGTTTCGGATGTTGGACTACAAGGGAATGCGAGATGCGACGGTGGCCGGGCTTGAAAGAACGGCGGTCAAGATCCCCAACATCCGGAACACGATCCGCAACATGTCGGGCGGCCAGCGGCAGTGCGTCGCCATTGCCCGGACCGCGACGTTCC
Source organism: Silicimonas sp. (assembly GCA_022819605.1). Lineage (GTDB taxonomy): Bacteria > Pseudomonadota > Alphaproteobacteria > Rhodobacterales > Rhodobacteraceae > JAJEFO01. The sequence goes on from JAJEGW010000082.1 coordinate 28,824, forward strand.
ATTCCCGGCTGACGATCATGGACGAGCCGACAGCGGCCTTGGGCGTTCAGGAAACCGCCCAGGTCGAGAACATCGTAAGGCAGCTAAAGGAAGCAGGTGAACCGTTGATCCTGATCAGCCACAACATGCGCCAGGTCATGGATCTTGTTGACCGGATCATCGTGTTTCGGCGGGGTCGCATCGTCGCGAATCTTGATCGCAACGAAACCGACGGTCAGGACGTGGTTGCATATATCACGGGCGCCAAGACCGGCACCGAATACGAGGGCGCCGCGTAGGAGCGGAGTTGTGCCCCTGGATACGGGACATTTGCCGTGCAGCGGGCCACGGCTCTTGAGAGCGTCAGGCTGGCCCGAGTTTCTGCGATCGACGTCCTCCTGATCCGAAATGCGTCATTCACGTTTTTGCGGTTGCTGTCGACAGTTTGTCACGGGCCTCGCTCTGCGATTCGTGCATTCAGACATCGATCTCAGATGTCGTGACAGAAGATCCTTCAAGGGTCGCGGCGACTTGGCCGGCACGATTCGTTCGGTCGGGGACCGGGCGCAGCAAGTCCGGGAATTTCGCGACTACGGCACGACAGGATAGAACGGTCGTCCCCAGTCCTCGCGCGGATTGTCCATCATGACGTCTACGAAGACGGGAACCAGGAATTCGAGAATGGCCGCGCCGTCGCGTACCTGGTCCCGGTTGATGTCACTGTTCCAGGTCGAGCCGCCGTGCACGAGCTGGTTGCGAAGCACGTAGAGGCGGTCGAAGACATTGCTCAAGACACGCACGGTGTCACGCTTCTTGAAGGCGTTGATGAACTGGCGGTTGGAATTGTAGAAGCGTTTGCTCCAATCTTCGTGGCCGGTCATTCCATTGTAGTGTTGCCAAAAGGCGTAGAACACGAACCTGTTATCCATGAGCACGCGAATCGGTCCCGAGAAATTCTCCCAGATCGCGTTGTAAATTCTCTGCCCAGGATCAAGCGAATTCACCTTCCGGAAAAAGTCGGCAAAGGCCTCGCGAGCCGGAGGCGCGATCGTCTGAAACTCGCTCTCGTCCGCATAGGCGGCATTGAACGCGATCCAGAGGAATATGAACCGGCCATCGGCGTCTTTCGCCTCCTCCGCCCTTGCAATCCAGCTCAGCGCCCTGTGCACGCGCAGTCCCATTGTCTCCGGGAAGTCATCCCGGAGAATCCTCTGCTTTTTCTTGAGGGCTGCGTGCTTGAGGGGCTCCTGCATCAATTTTCCTGCTCCGAAGATCCTGCCTCCAGCGATCTTCAATTCGTGACGTTTCAAAATGCTTGAACCTCGAATTCAAACGGCATGCCGAAGGAGTGTCAACGGCCCCATTCTGAATTGGTTGTGCGCGCCATTCCGCTCGGAAGGGATTGCCGTAATCAGGGGCAGGTCTTCCGACGCATGGTGCCGGGGCGTGCTTGATGTCCTGCCACTTTTTCGGGCCGTTCCAGTCCCGTCCGGCCTTCTCAAGTGCTTGGCGCGATTCACCGCCATGGAAACTGGGCGGGCAGCGCATTCGTCGCGTTTCAGCCCGCGTGATCGGCCTTGATCATGTCGGCGGCCATTTCCGCGATCATGATCGTTGCCGCGTTCGTGTTCGAGGATATGAGTCGCGGCATGATCGAGGCGTCTACAACCCGCAGGCCGTCGATCCCGTTGAATTTCAGACGCGGAGTAACGACCGCATCCGGATCTGATCCCATCCTGCACGTGCCGGAGGGATGGTGGTCGGTCTTTGCCATGGCCGCGGCGTAGGCGAAGTAGTCCTCGTCTGTCCTGACATCCGGACCCGGCAGGACTTCGCGGCTGACAAAGGGTGCAAGGGGCGCTGCCGCGAGGATCTTCTGTGCAAGTTTCAGGCCCCGAACCGCCATGTCGCGGTCATGCGTGTCGGACCAGTAATTCGGGTCAATGAGCGGCGCGTCAGCCGGATTTGCCGAGGCGAGCCGGACGGTGCCGCGCGAACGCGGCCGCATGTATGCAGAATTGAGAGTGACACCGTCCTTCTCCATTCGTGCGATTCCCGCTTCGATTCCGGAACCGAGACCGAGATGGAACTGGATGTCGGGCGATCTCGCTCCTTCCTCAACGTACCAAAAGCCGCCGGTCTCGAAGAGGCTTGAAGCGACTGGCCCCTTGCGTGTGAGCAGGTAGCGCGCTCCGGCAACCGCCGACCAGAACGGGCGAGCGTATTTGTCGTAGGTATGTTCGCCGGTGCATTCGGCAATCGTGCAGAAATCCAGGTGATCCTGCAGATTCGACCCCACGCCGGGATGGTCGCATGCAATCGTCAGGCCGTGCGAGCGCAGGTGGTCCGCAGGACCAATGCCCGAGAGCATCAAGAGCTTTGGCGAACCTATTGAACCAGATGACACGACGACTTCCGTGTCCGCGCGAATGACCCTTTCACCCGTGCCGTCGGCAACTACGACACCGGTCGCCCGGCCCTTGTCCGTTTCGAGCCGCAGAACTTGGGCGTTCAGTCGCAATTCGAGGTTTGGACGCTTCAAGGCAGGGCGCAGGTAGGCAATCGCAGCGGATGAACGGCGGGCTTTTGACTGGGTGAGCTGGTAGTAGCCCACGCCTTCCTGGTGTTCGCCGGCGAGGTCGGGATTACGGGGAATCCCCAAGGATACCGCGGCTTCCAGGAATGCTTCACAAATTGGCAGTGCGGCAGCCGGACGGGACACCCCCAAGGGGCCTTCCGTCCCGTGATACCTGTCGTCATGCGTGTCGTTGCGCTCTGCCTTGCGAAAGTACGGCAATACGTCTTCGTAGCCCCATCCTTCACAGCCAAGCTGGCGCCATTCGTCATAGTCGAGTGCGTTTCCCCGGGTATAGACCTGGGCATTGATCGTGGAGCCGCCACCGATCACTTTCGCCTGGGTGTAAACGAGGGATCTGCCGTTCAGGTGCTTCTGGGGAACCGTCGACCAGCCCCAGCTTCCGAGGCCCTTGGTCATCTTCGCGAAGCCGGCGGGAACGTGATAGAACGGGTGCCAGTCCCTCCCACCGGCCTCGATCAGGCAGACACGGCAGTCTGCAAGCTCGGAGAGCCTGGCCGCCAGCACGCATCCTGCGGATCCACCGCCGACAATGACGAAATCGTACCCATCTGCAGTCGGCATCGACATCACTCCCGGCACCGTTTCAACAACCTTGGATTCCGTCGCAAAGGCGGTCAAGAACGCCGGATGCGCGCGCCCGTGTCCTTGTCGAATAGGTAAAGCTTGTCCGTCTCGAAGGCGATTCCGATGGCCTCGTCAAACCCGGCTTCGAACTCCTTCGGTGCCTTGATGGAAACCATGTCGTCGCCGATCTTGGCGGTGACGAGGGTATGGTCTCCGATCAATTCGTTTGCGAAGAGCTTGGCGCGAATCGCGCCGTCTTCCGGGGCCACGACCTGGCAGTCCTCGGCCCGAAGACCGATAACGGCGTTTGCCACGGTCACAGTTCCGCCGGTGGCAACGCGGTCCTCGCCGATCACGAAGGTACCTGCATCCAGTCTCCCGTGTGCCACGTTCATCGGCGGGGAGCCGATGAACTGGGCGACAAAGAGGTTTTCCGGATCCTCGTAGATCGTCTTTGGTGCGGCCAGTTGCTGGAGCCGTCCTCCTTCGAGAAGGGCAACGCGATGTGCAAGCGTCATGGCCTCGATCTGGTCGTGGGTCACGTAGATCGTGGTGATGCCGAGCTCGTGCTGCATGTGCTTGAGCTCAGCACGCATGTGGCCGCGAAGCTTTGCGTCGAGATTCGACAGGGGCTCGTCCATCAGGAAGACCGAAGGCCGCCGCACCATCGCTCGCGCGAGCGCCACGCGCTGTCGCTGTCCGCCGGAAAGTTCGCGAGGGTATCGTTCGAGCAGTTCATCGATGCGGACCTGCGCCGCCACCTCGCGAACTTGGCTTTCGATTTCAGTGCGGTTCAAGCGCCGGATCTTGAGAGGGTAGCCGATGTTTTCAGCCACCGTCTTGTGGGGGTAGAGTGCGTACGACTGAAAAACCATGGCGACGTCGCGGTTCTTCGGCAGTTGATCCGTCACGTCCCGTCCGGAAATTGAGATACGCCCTCCGCTCACGGTCTCCAGTCCGGCGATCATTCTGAGCGCCGTAGACTTCCCGGAGCCGGACGCGCCGAGCAGGACCAGAAACTCACCATCCTGAACTTCGAGTGAGAGTTCGTGCAGGACCTTCACGTTTCCGAAAGACTTCGAGACGGCATCAAGGACAACAGTCATGGTCCTATCCTTTGACTGCCCCCAGCAGGAGGCCCTTGGAGATGTAGCGTTGCAGGATGATCGCGAGGATCACGACCGGGATGATCATGACGATTATGACGACCGACATCGACCACCAGAGAATGCCGCGCTCGCCTGCGTTCATTGCGGCAACGAGGATGGGCATGGTCTGTGCCCGTGACGTCGAAAGGAATAGTGCGAGAAGATACTCGTTCCAGCTCAGGATCATGACGAGAAGCGTGGTTGCGGCAAGGCCGGATCGCGACAGCGGCAGCACGATGTCCCAGAATACGCCGAACCGGGTTGCGCCGTCGAGTTGCGCGCATTCCTCCAGGTCGATGGGGATCGACGTGAAGAAGTCGTACATAAGCCAGATGACTATGGGCAAGTTGATGACCGTGTAGGTCAGGATGATCGCGATATGGGTGTCGAGAAGCGAGACCTGCTGGAACATCATGTAGATCGGCACGACGACCACGATCGGCGCAAGGATTCTCTGTGAGATCATCCAGAAAAGGATGTCGCCGTTGCTTAGGCGTGCCTTGAAATGACGCCCAAGCGCCCGAGCAAGAAAGTAGAAAACCGCGACGCCTGCTGCACAGGAAAGCCGCCAGTCGACGCCGTAGCGACCGACCGCGACAAACGCGCCGACCATGACGAGGACGAACATGAAGACGACGCCGAATCTTGGCTGGTATTCGAAACGGGCCAGCGCGTAGGCCGCCATCGAGCCAATGATGACGCTCGCTGCAGTGGCGGAGAGCGCAATGATGAGCGAGTTCATGTAGGCGCTGAGCGTGTCCCAGAAGTCGAAGACGAACAGTTCCTTCCAGGCATGCAGGCTCGGCTGGAAGTCAACGAACGGCAAGTAGACCGGTCCCGAATTGACGTCGATCGCGCTCTTGAATGACGTTATGAGGACCCAGTAGATCGGGAACAGCACGAACGCCGTCCAGAACGTCAGGATCGCGTAGACGATCACTTTCGTTCCCGGCGCCATGTCCCGGATGGAAGGCGGCTCGAAGAGCCATTGCATCGCGGTCCTGTTCACGCCCGCACCCTCCTCAACACCACGATATTGAAGAAAGACACGCAGGTCACTACCGTCACGAAGAGCAGGAGATATGCGACGGCTGCCGACTGGCCCAGATCAAGCGAGCGCCAGGCGAACAGCGCGTGAAGCGTCATGGATTCGGTCGCGATGCCCGGTCCTCCCGCAGTCATGATGTTGGGCAGATCCACGATCTTGAACGCCTCGATCACCCTGATCAGGAGGACCGTTGCGGCAACGGGAACGACTTGCGGCCAGGTAATGTCCTTGAAGATTTCCCAGGACGTCGCCCCGTCGACCTGCGCCGCCTCGACATAGTCGCGCGGCACGCTTTCGAGAGCGGCGAGCATGACGACAAAAATGAAGGGAATCCACTGCCAGCTGTCTCCGATGACAATGAAGAACCGCGCGGCCCAGGCATCCGCCGCCCAGGCGAAATCGCCAAGGCCGGCCCATTGCCAGACGGGCGAAAAGGGACCCTTGGTCGTGTCCGCCATCATGCGGAATGCGTAGCCGACACCGATTGGGGTGATCATGAGCGGGATGAAGAAGACTACGCGAAAGAAGGTTCTGCCTCGAATCGGCAGGGAGCACAGAAAGGCCAGAGCAAGCCCTATCACGAATTGAAGGCCGCAGCCGACAAAGACATAGAACAGCGTCGTGCCGAGGGTGCCGAAAGAATGGCCCGAAAACAGCGTGGCAGCGAAGAGCCAACCTAGACCCAGGCTCAGCCCCCAGGTAAAGAGGCGACCGACCAGCCCGACCGCCGTGACCGGACCGCGCAGATAGCGTATGGCGAGCCAGGCGATCAGGGCCGTGACGGCAAGGCCGACGGCCCAGCCCAGGAGCCCAAGGCCGTTGAAGGTTCCGAGGAAGTGAAACTGTTCGGATCCGAAGAGCTGCTTTTCGAAGTTCTGGAACCAGACGAAACGGACCTTGTAGGTGCCGCCCCTGAACCGGATGCGGCTCAGGGCCATGATGAGGGATGCCACGAGGGGGAAGATCGAGAAGACCAGGATCATGATGACCGCCGGCCAGATGAAGACCTGCGTCGAATGGCGGTCAATCCAGTCTGACAGCCGCTCGCGCGCTCCTATGGAAGGTGCGGCCCGAGGGGGCCCGGGCCGCACGGATTCTTCTGAACCGGTCAAGGCTCAGTTCGTGACGCCGAGCGACAGATTGTAGATGGTCATCTGGCTTTCGCGGCCGAAGTCCTCGGTGATCTCTTCCCAGGCTTCCTCGATGTTCTTGGTTGCCTGCTCTGCCGTGATCTCACCCGCGAGGAAGCGGGCCAGCTCGCGGTCGAGGACCACGCCTGTGTACTGCTGCGCACCGGGGATCTTGAGGTCGGACGCCATGTTCGGGTGATTCAGGCTGTCCTTAATTGCGCCAAGATAGTTTTCGGCGAATTCAGGACTGAATCCGGCCTTGATCCAGTTCTCGGTGTTTTCGAGCTGCGAGTTCCGGTAAGGATTGTATCCCGTCCAGCCGATGGTCACGTCGACGTTCGACTGTGCGGCCTGGTTCACGTATGACAGGAAGTCGTACGCAGCCTGCTTGACCTTCGCATCCGAGTTCTTGTTGATCGCTCCGGCCCATCCGCCGAACGCGGCGAACGGCGAGTAGTTGATGCCGTCGATCGCATGCGGGCAAAGCGTTGCGTTGCATTGCTCAAGCTTGCCGGTTTCCACGTTCAGGGCCTTGGGCGAGCCGGGCATGATCACGGCGCCCATCTTGTCCTTGATTGCGGCTCCGGACGGATCGATCGACAGCGGGCCGATGTCGCCCCAGTCGATCGCGAGTCCGCACCGGCCCGACTGGACCAGCCCGCGGGTGTCGCCGATGTCGTGGTTCAGTTCGTCGGGCGGACCGAATTCGCCGGTCGCCTTGTAGACCCGGAACGCCTCCTGCCATCCTTCGTTGTCGACCTTGGGCTTCATCGTATCGTTGTGGAAGAAGATGCCCTCTCCCGTGCCCTTGGTCTGCACGAATCCCGCAGCAATGGATCCCATGGCAAAGTACGACTGTGCATTCCGCTTCTTGAAGATGCACGAGCCGAAGTCGGCCTGGCCATCTCCGTTCAGGTCCTTGCCGTGCATCGCGCCGGCGACCGTCATGTACTCGTCCCAGGTTCGCGGCGGCTCGAGGCCCATCTCGTCCAGGACGTCCCGGCGATAGTAGAGCATCTGGAAGTCGCCATCGACGGTGATCAGGTAGGTCTCGCCGCCGATCTTCTGGTTGAATTCGCGGAAGTAGGGTGCAATGTCGTCAATGTCGATCTTGTCGTCATTCGCGATGTAACCGTCAAGCGGCTCCACCAGTCCGGCGTCGACAAGTTCGGTCGCCCAGCCGGACGCAAAGACACCGACGTCAATCGAGTTCGTGCCAGTCGCCCAGTCCGTCAGGATCTTTTGGAACAGTTCTGCGAACGGGACCTCGTTGACGCGAATTTCCGCTCCTGTCATGGCCGTGAATTCCTCGCCACGCTCGACGAGGCGCTGTGCAATGACGGGACCCGGACGCGTCAGGATCTCGACGGTTACTCCGCTGTAGTCCTGGGCGCTTGCAGTCGCCGGAATCGCGAGGGCTGTGGCGACGCCAAGCCCAATGGTGTAGTTTCTCATTGAGTGTCTCCCAAATTTGGTGGACGCAATTGAAACTTCCGATTCCCGATGCCGTCAAGGGCTGACTCCTATTTTGAAAAATTGCGGCCGTTTTCGACTGATCCTGCCGTTCCGTTCTTATGTCACCTTGTCCGCAATCAGGGCATTCACCTGTTTCTGCGCTTCGATATGGGCAATGTGGCCGATGCCGGGCAGCTCGACCAAGGATCCCAGTTTCTCGATCTTTTCCAAATCCGGGCTGGCTATGTTGTCCTCGGTTCCCCAGATCACCGTAATGTCCAGCCCGCTTTCTGCCACTCTTGGCAGGAGGGCGGAGATTTCGGCCTTCATCTTCGGAAACTGGTTTGCGATCTTTGCAAGGGCGTCACGCGCGCCGTCGCGTTCCAGGTGTTCGAGCGCGGTGTCGACGAACATTGGCGCGATCAAGCCTTTGTTCGCCACGAGTCCTTCGAGGAAGCGGCGCATTTCGTCCTTGTCTCGCAGGCCGGAATACGACGTCAGGGAAATACGATCCAAACCCCGACCAAGCCCGATCGGAGCCAGCAGCACAAGGCCGCGAAAGCGTTCCGGCGCCTCTGCCGCGAGCTTGAGCGCGAGTCCGCCTCCGAGTGAGTGGCCGACAAGCCAGGCTGGCGGTTCGTTCTCGATCCGAGCGGTCAGGCGGGATGTCATGTCTTCAAGCGAGCCGTCGCCGAGGTCACCTATGGAGTTCCCGTGGCCCGGCAGGTCGGGCGCGATTGCATCAACGCCTCGAATTGCCGAGGCCGTTCCGGCCCAGGTCAGCCGGCTGGCCCCGAACGCGTGCAGAAAGATCGCGCGCATCAGGTCTCGATGACGGCGAGGACAGTGCCGACCTCTACGATCTCATCCTCTTCGACAAGCACTCCGAGAACGGTACCCGTCGCAGGAGCTTCCAGGTCCATCGTGACCTTGGGTGTCGTGATGGTCACGATTTCCTCGCCCTCCGAAACCTTGTCGCCCGTGCCTTTAAGGAAGGCATCAATTTGTGCCTCGGTGATTTCGTTGCCGAGCTCCGGCATCCTGAGTTCTATGCGCGCCATTCCGCCATCTCCTATAGCCCGGACCTGGAGAGAGCCAGCTCATCCCATCTCCGGCTTCCTGTCCGGTTGTGTCTGGCGTCACCCATCAGGTCCGACAGAACCGCGTCTTCGATGTCGAAGGGCTGCGGAAAGTAGCTGTGTTCCAGATCTGCGCCCGGGACGATCCAGTTCGGACTTCCAAGCACGCGGGGCGGAGCCTTGAGCGCCTCGAAGGCGAATCGAGTGACATTGGTGGCCAATGTCATCGCGAAGCTGCCGCGTTCGCACGCTTCAGAAACCAGCAGCAGCCGTCCGGTCTTCACCACGGACTCCAATACTGGATCGTAGTCAAACGGGACGAGCGACCGGGCGTCGATGATCTCGAGCGAAACGCCGCGTCCAGCGAGCGAGTCCGCAGCCTCGAGTACGGGATAAAGTGTTGGACCGATGGTCAGTACGGTGACATCGTTGCCGACACGCTTGATGTCCGGTGCACCGATGGAGATCTTGTAGTTCCCTTCCGGCACTTCGTCATGGAAAAGTTCGACCTGGTCATAGAGACGCTGGCTTTCGAAGACGATCACGGGATCGTCAGACGCCAGAGCCGACGCCATTAGGCCTTTCGCATCGCGGGGCGTGGCGGGGTAGACGATCTTGAGACCCGGAACATGCGCAGCCAGCCCTGACCAGTCCTGGGAATGCTGTGCGCCGTATTTCGAGCCGACCGAACATCTGACAACGACCGGGACCTTCAGCAATCCGTTCGACATGGCCTGCCATTTCGCAAGCTGATTGAACAGTTCGTCTCCCGCTCGCCCGATGAAGTCCGCATACATGAGTTCGACCACTGGGCGGCCACCTTCCATCGCGGCGCCAATGGCCGTGGCCACGATGGCCGCTTCCGAAATCGGCGCATTGAAGACCCGGTCGTGTGGAAAGAGGTCGGACAGGCCTCGATAGACGCCGAACGCACCGCCCCACTCCCGGCATTCCTCTCCGTAGATGATGACACGGGTGTCGGTCAGCGCCGCATGCAGGATCGCCTCGAACAGGCCGTCGCGGAGGGTGATGGCCTTCAACGGCGAGAGCCGTTCGCCATCGACGTCCTTCCCGCCGCGAGACTTCTTTGCGTTCTGTCGGATGCGAACCACCTTCGCAGGGTCGGACAGAGGTTCAGGTGCCTGCCCTGCCGGTGGTGTCTCGCTTCTGGTGAACATTTTCCGGCCGATGCCAGCTCCGTCGCTTCCAAGACGGGGAGGCGGTGCGGTGTTGGGGTCGGCTGCAGCCATGAACACCGCGTTCATTCGTGCATCCACGTCCGACTGAATTCCATCCGCCGTTGCCGTGTCGAGAATGCCCTCCGCAACCAGGGAATTGCGATATGTCGTGATCGGGTCAACTGCGCCCCAAGCCGCGATTTCGTCCTTGGTGCGATAGGCATTGACGTCCGTCGTCGAGTGCCCGGAAAACCTGTAGCACTCCACGTCGAGGATGGCGGGTCCCTTGCCGTCAAGCAGCAACTGGCGCTTGCGCTGAACGGCATCGGCGACCGCGAGTGGATTCGTGCCGTCGACCGTTTCCGCATGGCACGCATCCTCGCGCAGCCCGGCACCGATCCGTGCAAGCCGGTCCCACGACATGGTTTCGCCGCACGTCTGTCCGCCCATGGCATAGAAGTTGTTGGTGAAGAAGAAGAGAACCGGCAGAAAGCCGGGATTGTCCCAGAGCCGTTCGAATTGCGCCATGCCGGCAAAGTTCAGGGCTTCCCAGACCGGGCCGCAGCCCGTGGCCCCGTCGCCGACCATCGAGACCGCGATGCTGTCGCGACCTTCGGTCTTCATCCAGAGCGCCGCACCGGTAGCGATGCCTGCCGAGGCCCCCACGATGGCGTTGTTCGGATACGCGCCGAACGGCGTAAAGAACGCATGCATGCTGCCGCCCAATCCGCCATTGAAGCCGATTTCGCGCGTGAACATCTCGGCAAGAAGCCCCATGAGCAGAAAGTTCTCCGCAAGGCCGCGTCCGGACTCGTCCGGGAGGTGCGTCTCCACGGCACGGAGCAGGGCGCCGTCGCCGTGGGCTTCCATGATCGCGGTGAGCGTGTTGTCGCCCATTCTTTCGATTGCCGAAAGTCCCTTGGCCAGGAATTCCCCGTGCGAGCGGTGTGACCCGAATATGTGATCTTCAGGTGTCAGCGCCATGGCCGCGCCGACGGCTGCCGCTTCTTGCCCGATCGAGAGATGGGCAGGGCCCTTGTAGGCAAAGGTCAGAGCGCCGTAGCTGCCTGTCGACTTGAGGCTGGCAACACCGCTCTCAAAGGCTCGAATGACCATCATGTGACGCAACGCCAAAATCAGGGTGTCGGCACCGCGTGCCCGAAGTTCCTCAGCCATGGGATACGCGTATGCATGAACCGGGATTCGTTGCGACGCGAGTTCGATCGAGCTCCTGGTTGCGGCCGGATCAATGTGAATGGACTTGGGCAAAGGTCCTGCCTTTCCGAGTGACGCCCGAGACCTAATCGTCTGGGCAACATTGAAGCAAGAGGCAGATTGACCTTTGGGGGAACAGCTTCACTATGGGATTGGCTCAACAGGGGGATGTCCGGTGATCCTTTGCGGTGGTGACGCGTTGATTGACTTCGTGCCAGTGGAGCAGGCGAACGGCCTGATCGCATTCGTGCCGAGACCCGGCGGCGCCGTGTTGAATGCGGCGACGGCTTTGGCGCGGCTGGAGCAGGAAGTCTCTTTCATAGGCGCTCTCTCCACCGACCTGTTCGGCGACATGCTTCACGACCACATGGTCTGCGAAAGCATCGGAACCGCCAACGTCAGCCGAAGCGACGATGACAGCACTCTGGCCTTCGTAAGTCTGGCGAATGGCGAGGCGCGCTATGCGTTTTATGACAGTGCTTCGGCAGGCCGCCTCTGGACCGGCTTGAAGGATCCGCTGCCTGCGGCCGAAGCATTGCACTTCGGATCCCTCCCGCTATTCGCCAACCCTCCCGCAAGCGCATACGTGGAATTAGCCGAGCAGGCATCATCTCGCGTGGTCGTGTCCCTGGATCCGAATTGCCGTCCGAGCTTGGTGCCGGACAAGGAAGCCTATCGCAGACGCATTGACCGGGTCTCGACGGCCAGCCACGTCATCCGCCTGTCGGATGAGGATCTCGCCTTTCTTCATCCGTCAGCATGTGAGGAGGAAGTGGTGGATGGGTTGCTTGACGGTCTGACGCGCCTGGTGATCGTGTCCCGAGGAGCCGAGGGAGCATCGGCTTGGTGGGCCGGAGGTCGGGTAGACGTCGCGGCGCACCCGATAGAAGTACAGGACAGCATCGGCGCGGGCGACACCTTCCATGCCGGCGTGCTTGCGGCCTTGTCCCGCGCCGGGCAACTGGAAGTTGAGGCGCTTGACCGGCTGGATCGGGCTTCAGTCGAATATGTGCTTGCCTTCGGAACGGCTGCAGCCGCCTTGAGCTGCATGGAAACCGGGTGCGATCCACCGAGCTTGAATGCCGTGCTGAAATTCCTTGGAGAATGATCGGATGGCCCGTATCGACGCGCATCACCATTTCTGGTCCTTGGAACGCGGGGACTACGGATGGCTGACGCCGGACAAGGAGCCGATCTACCGCGATTTCCTGCCGGCAGATCTGAAGCCTCTGCTGGCCGCAGCTGGCATTGACGGCACGATTCTCGTTCAGGCCGCGCCGACAGTTGCGGAAACGGAATTCATGCTTGGTCTTGCGTACGAGGAACCCTTCATCAGGGGTGTCGTCGGTTGGGTGGACTTCGAGGACCCGCGCGCTCCTGACGAAATTGCGCGCCTATCCAAGGAATCGGCCCTGGTGGGCCTTCGCCCGATGATCCAGGACATTGCTGACGACAACTGGATGCTGCGCGAAGGGCTCGTCACCGCATTCGACGCCCTGATTGCTGCCGACCTTACGTTTGACGCTCTGACCCTGCCGAGGCATCTGTCGGCACTGCGAGAGCTCTTGGCACGCCATCCGAACATGCGAACGGTCATCGATCACGGCTCGAAGCCGATGATCCGAGACGGGGTACTGGATGGCTGGGACAAGGACATGTCGGCCCTTGCGGCCGAGACATCGACATTTTGCAAGCTGTCCGGCCTCGTGACCGAGGCGCGCGCGGACTGGACCGTCGACGACTTGCGCCCGTACGTGGATCATCTCCTGGATACGTTCGGACCGGACCGGCTGGTCTGGGGCAGCGACTGGCCGGTCTGCACTTTGGCGAGTTCCTATGGGCGCTGGCTGGACGTGACCGGGGAGCTTCTTTCCGGACTGACCGAGGATGAGACGAGCGCAGTCCTCGGCGGAAACGCTGCGCGTGCCTACAGGATGCAAACACCTGATTCCGCAATGGCGGAGCAGTAGAGAGAAATCGAAAGGCGGCACGGGAGAATTCAACGGCAAGGTGGCAGTTGTCACGAGGTCCGGTGGCACAGGATCGGGGCGGCCCTGAAGTTCGCCCGGGAATGACGCGGCTCAAAACGAAAGGGCATGAAACGAGGCCGATGGGCTGGAAGTGAATGCGGCTGAGGTTGATGTGACGCTGCCTGCGCAATCGGAGTCATGGATCCAAGATGTTGGCAGCAACGGAGGGATTGACATCCTCGTGAATGCGGCAGCCGTTCAAACCCATGGAATGACGGAGTCGACGGAATTCGACCACTGGAACCGGGTTTCTGCTGCATCCTGGTCAATTTAGCGGGAGCATCCCTGCCTCACGGGCGGCAGGAACGTTTGAGCGGCTGACCGGAATCTCCTTCCCGTCCCGAAGGATCAGGAACGTACGGTCGCCGTCGCGGCGAGAACCGGTCACTTGGTCACTTGCCACCCAGTGCGAGCGATGCACTTGCAAACCGTCCACTGGCGAGGTTTCGCGTATCGCGTCGCTGAGGCGAAGCAGAAGCAACTCTTCGCCCTTGGTGGTATGTACGCGGGTGTAATGATCTTCGACCGACAGCGCGATGAGCGCGCCGCGCTTTCCGGGCGGCAGGCGGTCAAGCAGGGGCGGCAAGGTATTCTTGATGCCGGCCCGATCTTCATGCCAGACCAGTTCGAACACGGTCGAGATGACCAGACACAGCACCAGTATGCTGAGTGCGAGCATGGCCATGCCTTCGAGCTGTTCGCCCACCATGATCGGCCAGATGAGGGTATTGACGGTCTGCACGAAGAGGTTGATCCCGCAGCCCAATGCCAACCCGATCAGGCTGGCGCGAAACCAAAGCGGGTGGTGTCTCAGGCGTGGCCGAAGTGACAACGTTATGATGCTGCCGATCACGTAGGTCGAGGCCACTATGCAGACCCAATAGGCAATCCGGGGCAGGAACCGCATCACCTCGCCCGTCTCGAACGGTCCGGAAACGCCCAGCATCAGGCCGACACCCAGCACCACGACTTGCACGCGGTGGTCGCTCAGGTGCGCACGCAGTTTGCGAAGCGTGAATTGCGCAAAGCCGTCGGCCACGAACCGGTCCTGTCACTTACGAACTCAGTCTTGGATGTGGCGCAATCTGCTGTCTTGAACAAGTCACCGACGGGCGAATCTGGAGGTTGGCATGACCATTCAACCCTTTTTGGCAGCAGGGCCGACGGTCCAGCTGCATGTCGTGGCCGCCGTGCTGGCCATCGTGCTGGGACCGATAGCGCTTGCGCGGCGCAGCCGCGATCGTTGGCATAGGCGTGCGGGCTACGCGTGGGTTCTCTCCATGGCCGCGCTTGCGGCAAGCGGGCTGTTCATCCACAGCATCCGCATGGCGGGTCCGTTCAGTCCGATCCATCTGCTGAGCCTCTTGACGCTGTGGCAGCTACGGCTGGGGGTCCGCGAGGCACGCGCCGGCAAATTCGCGGCGCATCGTTATCGCATGCAGGCGATCTACATGCTGGCCCTGATGCTCACCGGGGCGTTCACGCTATCCCCTGGGCGGCTCATGAGCCGCATTCTGTTTCCCGAGACCCCGGTGGCCGGCTTCGTCTTGGTTCTGGCGGTCGCAGGGCTGGGATGTGCGTGGTGGCTCCATGCAGTCTCGCGCCGGGCGCGTTTGGGCAACTCGGCCTAGGCAATTGGCCCACGTGACGGTGTCGGGGAACATTGGCGAATTTCATTGAGGGTGTGGCGGGGACCTTGGTCACGTTTCCGGACTTTACGGCGATGGCGATCAATTTGCGGCCGTCTTTCACTCGGGGCCGCCCTCGTTGCAAGGGAACGTGGCGGGTGGTGCGATTCGGCCATGAAATTGGGGATGCGAATGAGATGAAGTCAGTGCGAAACGTCTCCGAGATGCATGAATTCTCGAAACGCAGCTGCTGCGCTATTCAATTCGACGTTGGCGGCCCAAGCCATTCCGACATCCATGGTTGGCACATTGTCCGCCAATGACGTTACCTCGACTCTTCGACCGTCCAGCGACCATTGACGATAGACCATGTCCGACAGAATCGTTACTCCCATGCCGCCCGCCACCATTGACCTGACCGCCTCCACTGACGAAGTGCGAAAGATGGTATTTGGTCGGTAGGCCGTCTTGTTCCAGTAACGCTGGGCCGTGTTGCTGGCCTCGTCCACAGTCAGCATGATGTAGGGTTCTTGCGAAACATCGGCCAGGGTAATTGTGCTTTGTGTCAGGAACGGATGCAGCGTCGGAAGCCAGAGACGCCGGCGCGATTGCATTAGGGTTTCGAATTTCAGGCCCTCTTGATCGATGATGTTCGAGGTCAACATCACGGCCAAATCGAATACGCCCGAAACCAACCCGTCCTCGATTGCATCCCGCGGTGCTTCGGTCAACTGCAGGCTGACACTGGGAAAGGAACGCTGGAACCTCTCGAGAAAGGGCGGAATGTAATATCCCGCCACGGTATAAGTCAGTGCCAGCCGAAGCAGTCCCTGAATGTCATCCCTCTTTCTGCGCGGAGCCTGAACCGCTTCGTCCACCGCCGCCATGATGCGGCGGGCATGGTCAAGGAAGATGCTGCCTTCATAGGTGAGGGAAACGCCACCGCCGTGTCGGACAAATAGTGGCGTCCCGATGGATTCTTCGAGCTGCTTTATCGCCGTGGTCAGTGCAGATTGAGAGACATTGAGTCCCTTGGCGGCACGCGAGACCTGTCCGGCATTTGCAGCGGCGGTGAAATAGCGGATCTGCCTCAGGGAGGGTTGTTTCATAATTTGATACCTTAGATTTGAATTTTCTATTTTCTGCAATGAAGCATAGTTTCGGTCTTCGTCGATTGCAAGCCGCATGACTTCGGCAGTCATCCAGAAATTTACATAATAACAGAATGATAGATCAATTTCTGCAAATTGCTGTAGTCAAAATCCAGCCGCCGTCGCCCGACACCATCATATAAAATAAATTGAATACTATAACATATAATTCGTATTTTACAATGATATAGAGCGAATTTACACTGCTGACAGGCCGCTCTCGTGGCGGTTCAAGTCTGAAATCTGTCCCCGGGAGGAAGAAATGAGAACGTCAAGTGCACTATTGTCAGGATCGCCCGCGTTGGCATTGGCGCTGGTGCTCGGCACCACGGCCCAGGCCGAAACCTGGTATCCCTATTCGGTCGAGGTCTGGGACCCGCCGTTCGACATGTCGAGCCCGCGTACCAGTCTGGATTACGTGCCGCTGGAAGCAGTCAGTCAGAAGTGGGACCTTTGCATTTCCTTCCCGCACATGAAGGATGCCTACTGGCTAGGCGTCGACTTTGGCGTGGTCGATGAGGCGCAACGTCTGGGCGTTTCTGCCGCGGTAGTTGAGGCTGGCGGGTATACCGAACTCAACACCCAGATATCCCAAATCGAGGATTGTGTGTCGGCTGGAGCCGATGCGGTGATCATCGGTGCAATTTCTTTTGACGGGCTGAACAATCTTGTCGGCGGGATCCGGGCAAAGGGAATTCCGGTGATCGACGTGATCAACGGCATGTCATCAGATCAGCTATCAGCAAAGTCGCTGGTCTCCTTTGGCGAGATGGGCGCAAAGGCGGGCGAGTATCTGGCCAACCTGCACCCAGTTGGCAGCGACATGGTCAAGGCCGCATGGTTCCCAGGACCTGCCGGGGCCGGCTGGGTCGAAGCCGGCAACGCAGGCTTTGCTGGCGCAATTGAAGGCAGCGCTGTTGATCTGGTCGACACAAAATACGGAGACACTGGCAAGGAAGTGCAGGCAAAACTGGTCGAGGACACACTCGAGGCACATCCCGACCTAGGCTACGTTGTTGGCACTGCAGTGACAGCCGAGGCCGCGGTGCCGATTCTTCGCTCGCGCGGGCTGACCGAACAGGTCAAGGTGATCTCTTACTATTACACGCCAGGCGTGGACCGCGGCATCGCGCGCGGCCAAATTCTTGCTGCACCAACCGACTCGCCGGTGATCCAGGGACGCATCGCCGTCGATCAAGCAGTACGCATTCTGGAAGGCGAGGAGTACATCAAACACGCGGGGCCCGCGCTATACGTGGTGACACAGGAGAACCATGGCGAGTTTGACCCGTCGTCAACCCTCGCGCCAGACGGATTTCGTCCGGTCTTCACTGTTGAATAGGGCAGGGGCCGGCCATTTCCACTTATGCTCAAGCATTCGCAAAGGATGGCACCTCGTCCGTTTCGGGCGAGGTGCTGATCGCTGCTTGCTCTATCACCAAGGACTATCCGGGGGTGCGGGCACTTGATGCGGTGGACTTCGATCTGCGGGTCGGCGAAGTCCACTTGCTTTTCGGAGAAAACGGTGCCGGCAAGTCCACCCTGATCTCGATCCTTGCCGGGGCCGCAAAGCCCACTTCGGGCACGCTCTGGTTCCGGGGGCGACAGATTTCGCTCCATTCAGTGCAAGATGCACGCGAACTTGGGATATCGGCGGTCTTCCAGGATTTCTCGCTGGTCCCGCAGATGACTGTCGAGGAGAACCTCTTTCTTGGCGAGGAACCCAGGAGGGGCGCCTTCCTGGATCGGCTGCGAAGTCGCGAGCACGCGCGCGAGATCCTGGATGAGCTTGGATTCCGCATCGACCCGGCAGCACGCGTTGATCAGCTGACGCGCGCAGAACAGCAGATGGTGGAGATTGCCAAGGCATTTCGATCTGATTTGTCGGTGCTGATCCTGGATGAGCCGACCGCATCGCTGACCAACCATGAGACAGATCAACTCTTCAATCTGATTTATGAACTGACCGCGCGCGGCATCGGCATCGTCTACATCACACACCGGATGGCGGAAATTCAGCAGATTGGCAGCCGCATCACTGTGCTGCGAGACGGGCACTATGTCGACACGGTGAATGCTCAGAACGCGTCTGAGGAGGATCTCGTTCAACTGATGACTGGTCGTGACGTGGGCGAGATTTTCCCCGCACGGATTCCCCAGACTAGGGGAGACATGGCGCTGAGAATCGAGGATCTGACAACGCGTGACGAATCCGTCAAGGGCGTTTCGGCGGAAATGCGGGCGGGCGAAATTGTGGGACTTGCGGGCCTGGTCGGCTCGGGCAAGTCCGAGCTTATGCAGGCCGCTTTCGGAGCCAAGACAATTGCCGAGGGGCGGGTCCATCTTTTTGGTCGGGATTCCACCGGCCACGGGCCGAAGCGAAACATCCAAGATGGGTTTCTCTACCTGCCCTCGGACCGGCGCACCGAGGGGTTGATGATGATGCGCTCGGCGCGCGAGAACGTTTCGTTGGCTGCCTTGGATGTAGAGCCGTTTTCTAGTGGCCCGATTCTCACCCTTGGCGGCGAGCGGCGGACGGTGGCCGATTTGGCGGACCAAGTCAATCTGCAGCCGAGGCAGATCGAGAGAACAGCAGACCATTTCTCAGGCGGCAATCAACAGAAGATAATGCTGGCCCGCAGCCTCACGCGGGATTTCCGGGTGATCGCCTTCGACGAGCCGACCGTCGGAGTTGATGTAGGCACCCGAGCAGCGATCTACGAATTCATCGTGGATCTTGCACGACATGGCGTGGCGATCGTTCTCATTTCGTCCGACCTGCCGGAAATCCTCCACCTCTCAAGCAGGGTCTACGTGTTCTACCGAGGCAAGGTGCAGGCGGAACTCCTAGGTGCGGCTCTCAGCGAAGGAGCAATTCTGGCGAACCTCTTTGAAAGAGAGGGAGCCTGATGGCTGCGAGAGGGGCAGCCGAGGGTGCGATGACTCTCGTTCTCAAGCGGGCGTTCGTCCGGCTCGGCATTCTGCCCTTCCTGCTGTTGGCCGCTTTGGTGATCTTCACGCTGATGTCCGAAAATTTTCTGACGTCGCGTAATCTTACAAATGTGCTCCGGCAGTCGGTCTATCTGACAATCGTCTCCATCGGGCAGATGCTGGCGCTGCTGACTGGCGGGTTCGACCTGTCCGTAGGCACGATCCTTGCCCTGGCGTCGGTGGCCGGTGCCATGGCCATGGCTGCTGTCTACGGTGCGATGCCGGAGGCCATCTGGCTTTCCATCACCATCGGATGCCTCGCCGGGATCGCAGCGGGCACGATGATCGGTGTAGTGAATGGCGTGGGGGTGGCCTTTTTCCACGTCTCGCCGTTCATGATGTCGCTGGGCATGGCTTCGGTGGGGTTTGGCATCGCGCTCTATCTGACAGGCGGCGTGCCGGTGTATGGAATGCCCATCCAGTTCGGCGATACGTTTGGCTTTGGAAATCTTCTTGGAATTCCTGCGCCGGTTCTGGTGGCTGCAATCCTGGTGCTGGCTCTCTACGTCTTCCTGTACCGCACTCCTTATGGACGTCACTTCTACGCAGTGGGCGGCAATCGCAAGGCGGCGTCGCTCTCGGGGATCAACACGCGCGGCACACTCTTTCTCACGTATGTGCTTTGCGCATTCTTCGCCGCCGTGGCGGGAATGCTGCTGACCGCGCGCCTAGACACGGGCGAAGCCAATATCGGTGCGTCGATGCCTCTGGAATCCATTGCCGCCTGCGTCATTGCAGGGGTCAGCTTGCGCGGAGGAGTAGGGCGGCTCGAGAATGTGGTGCTTGGCGCACTCTTCATTGGTCTGGTCCAGAACGGGATGAACCTCGCCCGGATCGAAAGCTACCTGCAGACGGTCGTTCTGGGCGCACTGCTGATACTAGCGGTAGTCGCCGACCAGCTCCGCCTGAAATACGTGGCGACATTGAAGGCCTAGGGGGGATACGCCATGCGGGTGGACATCAATTGTTACATTGGCGAGAGCTTCGGTCTCTATCGGCTGGGTAACGATGCCGGAATAATGCCCTATATCACCCAAGCCAATGTCGCCTGCGGATTTCACGGTTCCGACCCCAACCACATGCGCAACACGGTCGCTCTGGCCAAGCGGCATGGGGTCAAGGTTGGTGCACACTTTTCCCTGCCCGATCTGGCGGGGTTCGGGCGGCGCGAGATGAAGATCGATCGCGAAGAGATGGTCAACATCATTCTCTATCAGATCGGTGCGCTCGTTTCATTCCTGAAAATCGAGGGTATGGCACTTTGCCATCTCAAGCCGCACGGCGCGCTTTATGGCATGGCCGCCCGGCAAGAACACATTGCTGAAGCCGTGGCCGACGCCGCGACGGTATTCGGTGTACCAGTGACCGGCATAACCGGAACATTTCACGAAGAGGTCTATACGCGACGAGGCGTGGGCTTCCTGCCGGAATTCTTCGCAGATCTGGACTATGATGATGAAGGCCATTTGATCATCACGCGCAAGCATGAGGCCGTAGCGCCGGAGCTTGCCGCTAGCCGCGCGGTGGCTGCAGTACGCGACGGCACCCTGACCACCGTTGGCGGCAAGACGCTGCCGGTGCGCGCCGAAACGATCTGCATCCATTCTGACACGCCCAATGCGGTCAGTATCGGCCAGGCGGTCAACACTGCACTCAGCCAACTCGACGCTTCGTGAGCGTTGCGAAGGGACCAAACGGGAGAAAATTCCATGGCCAGACACGAAATCAAGTCCCCCATTCCGGGCACCTACTACCGCAAGCCAGCTCCCGAAGAGCCGCCGTTTGTGGAAATCGGCGACGCCGTAGAGGAGGGCGACGTCGTCGCGCTTGTAGAAGTGATGAAGTCCTTTCACCCGATCAAGGCGGATGCCGAAGGCCTCGTTTCGGGCCTGCCGCTGGAAGATGGTGAACCCGTGGCGGCCGGAATGACCATCGTTGTGTTGGACTAGCCGTGGCACAAGGTCTGTCAATCAAAAAACTGCTCATTGCCAATCGCGGTGAAATTGCCTGTCGCGTGATCCGTGCAGCGAAAGAGCTTGGCCTGGAGACGGTTCAGGTGGTGAGCGAAGCCGATACCGACAGCCTTGCCGCCCGTCTGGCCGACGAAGTGAAAGTGATCGGGCCACCTCACCCCGCGAAATCCTACCTCGATGCCGGTGCCATTCTATCAGCCGCAAGTGAATGCGGTGCTGACGCGATCCACCCAGGTTACGGGTTTCTCTCGGAAAACGCCGGATTTGCAGATGCAGTGGCAAGCGCTGGGCTAACTTTCATCGGTCCATTGGCCAATACAATTCGACTGATGGGTGAAAAGGCCGCAGCGCGTGCACAGGCAAGGGATGCGGGCGTTCCGACCGTTCCGGGCAGCGACGGCGTGATCAAAGACGTGGACGAAGCCTTGACGTTGGCCGAGACAATTGGCTTTCCGGTGATGATCAAGGCCAGCGCCGGCGGCGGCGGACGCGGCATCCGAGTGGCCGAAAGTTCCGACGACGTCCGCAGATTGGCACCGCAAGCCTCCTCCGAGGCGGAAGCAGCCTTCGGAGACAGCGGCATCTATGTCGAGAAGCAGATCGAGAAGGCCCGACACATCGAGGTGCAGGTGCTGGGAGATGGCTTTGACGTGGTGCACTTCTTCGACCGCGAATGCTCGCTTCAGCGGCGCCGTCAGAAGGTCTGGGAAGAGGCGCCCTCGGCGGCGATCAGCGACACGGTGCGTGCCCGCCTCTGTGCATCGGCGGTCGATCTGGCGAAATCCGTAAACTACCTCGGTGCCGGGACGGTCGAATATCTCTACGATGAAGCGACCGGAGAGTTCTACTTCATCGAGATGAACACCCGCATCCAGGTCGAACATCCTGTAACTGAAATGATATGCGGAACAGATCTGGTGATCGGCATGATCCGGGTATGTGCAGGCCAAAAGCTGGCACTGACGCAGGACGAGATTGCTCGCACAGGCCATGCCATTGAGGTGCGTCTCAACGCGGAGGACCCGGCCAACAATTTCATGCCCTTCCCAGGCATCGTGACCGGGCTGCGCGTCCCCAAGGGTGATGGCATCCGGTTCGACCACATGCTCTACGACGGATATGAGATTCCGCCGTTCTACGATTCGCTGTTGGGCAAGCTGATCGTGTGGGCGCCGGACCGTGCGCAGGCAATCACCCGGCTGACATCCGCGCTCCGTAATCTGGGTATTGACGGACTGCCTACCACTGCCCCGCTTTTTTTAGCACTGGCTGGCAATGCCGAGGTGCAGGCCAACGCGGTCCATACTGCCTGGATGGAGACATGGCTTGAACGGAATTCCGACATGCTCACAAAACAGGGGGAGGCTGCTGCATGAGTCGATTCACATTCGGAGGCGATGAGCACATCTTTGTAGAGGTCGACGAAGCGATGTCGCTGGAAGCGTTCTTCACATCCCTTTCGATGACGAACGCAGTGCGTGCCGCCGGCATCGACGGAGTTACGGAAATCTGCCCCGCCAACGCCTCGTTCCAGATCAAGTTCGATCCCGACAAGATCCATCCCCTTGCGTTGATGGATCGTCTCAAGTTGCTGGAGGAAGATGCCGAGAAGTCCGAAGCCAAGCTGGATACGCGAATCATCGAGGTGCCGGTCCTATATCAGGATCCTTGGACTCATGAGACCCTGATGCGGTTCCGTGAACGGCACCAAGACCCGGATGGAACCGACCTCGAATATGCAGCACGGATCAATGGGTACCAAACGGTCGAGGCGTTCATCGATGCGCATTCCGGCGCGCCATGGTTTGTCTCGATGGTTGGCTTCGTATCGGGCCTGCCCTTCCTCTATCAGATGGTCGACCGCTCCCGGCAGATTCAGGTGCCAAAGTACCTGCGACCTCGTACAGACACGCCAAAGCAGACCGTAGGCTACGGCGGCTCCTTCTCCTGCATCTATTCGGTGCGCGGTGCGGGCGGTTATCAGATGTTCGGCATCACTCCAATGACAATTTACGACCCAAGGCAGGAAGTTCCGTATTTGAAGGACTTCATGGTGTTTTTCCGCCCCGGTGACATCGTCAAGTGGCGTTCCATTGAGCGCGCGGAATATGACCAGATCATCGATGACATGCAGGTCGGGCGGTTCGAACCCCGAATGCGAAACGTTGTCTTTTCACTCGACGACTTCAACGCGGACCTGGATGGCACGAACGCCAGGCTGATGGAGGCACTCTATGCCGATTGACGTAATCTCCGCCGGAATCATGACCACGATCCAGGATCTCGGCAGGCCCGGGTACTACCATCTTGGCATCCCCATGGGCGGCGCGATGGACAGGTTTGCGCTGCGTGCGGCGAACCTCTTGGTCGGCAACGACGAAGGCGCGGCAGGTCTGGAGGCCGCATTCCTCGGGCCGGAACTGGAGTTCACCGATGATGCGATCATCGCGGTCTGCGGGGCCGAACTTCCGCCGAAGATCGACGGTGAGCAACAGTCCACATGGACTGCGTTGGGCGTTGGGAAAGGACAGGTCTTGTCGTTTGACTTTCTCAGGTCGGGGGCAAGAGCATACATTGCCGTTTCGGGCGGAATTGACACGCCGCCCGCGCTGGGCAGCAGGTCAACCTATCCGATCGGCTCACTGGGTGGCGTCGACGGGCGAACGGTTCAGCCGGGGGACTCACTGCCGCTTGGTCAGGCAGGCGGCACGGCAAAGCCGGGCACGTCAATTCCCGGTGCACTCAGGCGGCTGCCGGGCTCCTCGGCCGAACTGCGGGTGCTGCCAGGTCTCTATTGGCACCGGATCACCGAAGGGGCACAGCAGGGGTTCTTCGACGATACCTGGATGGTCGCCAACGAGGCCGACCGGATGGGCTATCGCTTCAAGGGCGGGCGGCAGCTGGAATTTGTACCGCGTGAACAACCTTATAGCGCGGGATCCAACCCTTCGAACATTACTGACGCGTGCTACCCGTACGGATCAATACAGGTGCCCAACGGGGCCGAACCCATTGTGCTGCACCGCGATGCGGTCTCTGGCGGAGGTTACTTCATGCTTGGCACGGTAGTTTCGGCAGACATGGATCTCATTGGCCAGCTTCAGCCCAATACGCCGACAAGATTTGTCAAAGTGGAGATGGATGCGGCACTTGCCGCACGAAAGAACCGGGCCAGCATGCTTGACAGAATCCGCGAAGCAACAGCCTGACGGCATGGATAGGGAGACAAAGATGAGCAACATTGCAGGTAACAGTCCGACACTGGCGCAAAGCCTGTGGCAGGGCGGGGATGCGCGGCTGAAATTTCTCCTTCTCGCGATTTTGGGCAGCCTTGCGCTTTGGTTGTCGGCCAAGATCCAAGTCGCCTTCTACCCTGTACCGATCACAATGCAGACCTTTGTGGTGCTCGTGGTAGGCATGGCCTTCGGCTGGCGTTTGGGGGCGGCGACGGTTCTGCTATACCTTGCCGAAGGATCGTTGGGCCTGCCAGTCTTTGCAGGAACGCCTGAGCGCGGGATTGGCTTGGCCTACATGGTGGGGCCAACCGGCGGCTACCTGCTGGGCTTCCTGTTCGCTGCGGCCGTGGTTGGTTGGTTGGGACAAAGGGGCTGGGACCGGCACATCGGCACGACCGTAGCAGCTATGGTGTTAGGCACGGCGATCATCTATCTTCCTGGCCTGGTCTGGCTGGGCGTGGCAATAGGATGGGACAAACCTGTGCTCGAGTTGGGCCTTTGGCCGTTTCTGCCTGGAGATGCTCTCAAGGTCGCGTTGGCCGCACTTTTGCTCCCGTCAATCTGGCGTCTTTCCCGCCACCGCTGAAAGAGACCCGTTGAGTTGCCCTGATACCAGCAAAGAAACTGCCAACGGCACGGTTCTCATTGAGAACGACCGGGTCCGCGTGACCGAATGGCGCTTTCCCGCCAAGGGCGACAATACAGGCTGGCATGTACATGAGCATGACTACCTGGTCGTTCCGTTGTCGGAAGGCCACCTTATGCTGCATGAGCCTGAAGGCACGACTCGGGTAGTCGAATTGTGCCGCGAGGCCCCGTATTTCCGCAAGAAGGGCGTTCATCATGACGTGGTGAACGCCAGCAATTTCGAGATTGTGTTCATCGAAGTGGAGTTCCTTTAGGGAATTGCAGTTTGAATGTCGTTACCCAGATAAATCCGTCGCCGGTGTCGCCTTTTGGGCAAGGTCATTGAGGCACTGACATCGGGAGCGCATGACAGATGTGCGCCCTTCACCAGCTTTGTGACTGGCGAGCAAGTTGCTGCGATCGTTGCGGGGACATTTTCGCTGGAGGTGAGCGGAGAGTATCAGTTCACGCCGTTGTTCGTGAGCAACATGGCTGCGACGGTGCTGACCTGTTGCGACGTCAAGACAGTCTGCTACAGCGTCTGATCTCGCGCAACCCCAGAGATGTCGGTTGCGCTTTGTCGACGCCGTTTATGTGGACCAGTGTCTTTCGATGCCGATCTTGTCAAAGGCTTGATCGGAGGAGATCACGGGCAGGGTTTCCAGCAGAGCGACCGCTGCAATCATGCGGTCAAATGGGTCGCGGTGGTCCCAGTCTAGCATCGAAGCACTCTGGCACACATTTGCCGTCAGCGGGATCAAATCGAAGCCATCGGAGCCTGCACGCTGTTCCAGGCGCTCGACGTAAGCGACCATCTCAGGCCACTTGCCCGCTCTTACTTTCTGACCGATCTCGTAGAAAGAGATGGCCGAAACTGCCAGGCGATTGGCTTCGCGCATTCGGGTATAGGCCCTCTTCGGCAACCGGGGGTCGTCAGTCAGCGCCATCGAGAAGGCATTCGTGTCGAGAACGTATGATGTCATTCCCCTTCCCAAATTCGCAGCTCGTCTTCGTCCAAAGGCTCAAGGAATTCGTCGGGCGGAGGCGCAACGACATTCTTCAAACTGCCGAGCTTCACTAAATTGGCGCGCGCAGGAACCAGTTCGGCGGCGGGAATGCCATAACGTGTAATGATCACTCGTTCCCCGCGACTGACCTTCTCCAGCAGCTTGGACAGATTTGTTTTTGCTTCATGAACTGATGCCTGCATCTCGGCCCCCTTTTAGACTAAGTCTTAGCTAAGTCCAAAGTGGTGGAAGTGTCAATCGCCCATGCAACTGCTGTTGCCTTTCGATGTGTGTCTCGCGCCTACTGCGCTCGGGTCAAGTCGGAATTCGCTGAGCCGAGTTCACGCATTACGGGATATCTGCATCAGGAGTAGCAGTTTCCGCCGTTTATGTGTGATGTCGCCCTGTCGTGCCCGGCGAATTCAAAGAGGGTACGCTTGGCCTCCATCCAGTAAGCGGAGCGGCGGGCGATCCCGTGGAATCGGAACTTGCCCTCTTTCGTACCGATGTCGACGGCTACGTCCGAAAGGTCCACATCCATG
>JAJEGW010000209.1 GCA_022819605.1 Silicimonas sp.
CCTGCGGCGGCGCAAGACCGGCTTCGAGGCGCACTACCTGACGGACGACGAGTTCGCCGCGCTCGGCCGCGCGCTCGACGGCGCGGAAGCCGATCATCCGGTCGCCGTCGCCGTGGTGCGCTTCCTGCTCTACACCGGCGCGCGCAAGTCCGAGGCGCTGCGGCTCAAATGGGAGCACGTCCACGGCAACCGCGCGGTGCTGCCGGACTCGAAGACGGGCCCCCGCACGCTCTGGCTCGCGTCGCCGGCCCGCGCGGTGCTCGCGTCGCGGCCGTGCCGCGAGGACTGCCCCTGGGTGTTCGCGTCTGCTGGCGGCGCGCCTGCGAACGTGGACCGGGAATGGGACGCGATCCGCGCGGCGGCGGGGCTGCCGACGCTGCGCCTGCACGATCTCCGGCACAGTCACGCGGCGGTCGCGGTCGGCGGCGGCGAGGGCCTGCGCACTGTCGCCGGGCTGCTCGGCCATGCCGACATCAAGACGATGACATGTTCATAAACCCCATTTCGCTATGTCACTGAAAGTCGAATCTTTTCTGATTCGGGTTCTGTGTTAACGGACCCCGATCGGCAAGTCTTGCCAGAAGGTCCGGCCTGTTGAGCGCGTCTTCCCGTATGATCCATGGTGCGCCCTTGCAGGCCTGACGGGCAGGCAGGACGCCGGAGCGGATCAACCGGCGGACGGTTGCAGGATCCGCGGAAAGCCGTTCGGCTGCCTCCGACAGGATCAGTTCTCCTCTCTCCTCGCGTTCGCCTTTGCGATAGACGGCAACGCCGTGGCTGGAACGGAAGCTGGATACCCGGCTCTTTGTCCAGCTGTTGCCTTTGCCGGTCTTCTTGCCCAGGCGGTTGAGAAGCCCGGCAATCAGTTCATCGGGCAGGTAACGGGCCAGGTCCCGGATCAGGTCTGCGGTATCGGTATCGGTTGTCCACCGATGTTCACCCGTGCGTCTGCGACGAACGACCAATTCCGTGTGATCACCGCCCTTCCAGTGCAACAACAAGTGGATTTCCCGCCCCCTGATCGTCGCGGTGATCTCCACGAGCACCGCGCGCAGGATGCGTTTGCGGAGTTCCGGCGTTGCCCTGTCATGGTTCCAGGCCCGTTCCAGGTCGGTGCCAAGCGCAAGCCAGGCTTCGCGTTCTTCGGGTGTCAGCTCCTCTGTCTGGCGGACACCTTCAAACGCCTGCAACCGGGATTCGCATGCCTGAACCCTGGCGAGACACTCCTCCCATTTCCGGGCCAGGTTGTGGAACACGTTATGGTTGCCGGGATCGACCGTATTGAACTGCGCCTCGGCGCGCTCCGCCTGGTAACGGGCTTCCACCAGTGCTGATTCTGCCAGACGGACTTCCGCGTCGTCCCGCGTGTCCCGCACGGTCATCGCCGCCAGGGCCGCTTCGATGCCGAAAGGCTGCAAGGCTTCAATCACCGCCTCGCCAACCGCCACATCGACAGCAACCGCACCAAACATGATGCAGCTCTGCCTTTCACGCACCGAGCCCAGGCAGCGATAGCGGATCGCATTGCCGTTGTCCCGAACCTGGAGCCGCCGGTCACAATGGCCACAGCGCAACAGACCCGTCAGCAACTCCGGGCCGTTGCGCACGGCACCCCTGACTTTCGTCAAATTCTCCGAAATCAACTCCTGGTTCCGACGAAACTGCTGCCATGTGATGTAGCCTTCATGATGCTCGCGAAGCAAGACCGTCCAGTCCCGGGGGTCATGCTGCATGATCCCCTGCCGCACCCGCTTGCGACCATTCTCGATGATCGTTTCCTGCCGTCGCCGGCCATAGACATAGGCACCCGCATGGAGCGGGTTGGTGAGGATCTGGCTGAATGACCGTGACGACGCCGGCACCTTCCAGACCAGGTCCTGACCCGGCGCGCGAACCGGGATCTCCACATCCTCTCGCCGAAACCAGAAGAAAACCTGCCGGATGCTGCCGAGTTCGCGGAATTTGCGGAACACAAGGTGGATCGCATCCCGTTGGCGCTGGTCCGGCGTCATCTCGATGCCGGCACCGTCCACCCACTCGTAGCCCGCCGGCAGGTGCATGCGCAACTCGCCGCGTTCCGCCAACGCGATCCGGCTTTCCAGCGAACGTTGCCGGAAGAGAGCAAGCTCCATCTCGTTGAACTGGCCTCTCAGCCCGAGATACATCCGATCATCGAGCAGTGCCGGGTTGTACAGCCGATCCCGGTCGCCGACCAGGCAGCCAACGATGGCGCAGAAGTCCAGCAGTGTATGCCACTCCCGGCCGTTTCGAGATAATCTCGATGCCTCGATCGACAGCACCAGGCCGACCTTGCCCTTGCATACGGCCTCGAGCAGGGCTTCGAACCCCGGGCGATAAACGCCGTCGCCGGAAATGCCGAGATCATCATCGATCACCGTGATGTCGCGGAAACCAAGCTCTCGTGCATGGTCCGCCAACGCGTACTGAAGACGCTGCCGCTCAACATTGTTCTTGACCTGGAACTCCGATGACTGGCGCACATAGACGCACGCCCCTCGCTCCCTGTGCGCTGCAGTCAGCACTGTGGCGCTATTCATGACCGCCTCCGTCCCGGGGCGTCCGCTCCGCCTGGTCTCGCATCACCTCCGCGATCAGGTCCGCCAACGACGAGACCGCCATCGCCTTCACCGCCTTCGGCAGGGTGATCCGTGGCGGTGGTGTGAGCGCCAGCCTTCTCTGCAGGGTCTTCCGCTTTCGACGTCTCATTGCGATCTCCTGTTTCCGGTGAGACCGGAGTACAGAGAATCAGTGCAACGAGACCATGCAGGTCCGACAGGGCAGTTCGCGACAGACGCGGAACATCCCTGATCGTCCACTCGGCCGCTTCAGGATCGGTCATCCAGCTCGGAACGGTGAACCGACGACCGTCGGAATCGCTGACCAGCAGGACCGGTTCGCCACGATGCGTTCGATGGCCAAGCTTTACAGCGCGTTTCCCACCAAGCGGATGAAAGCGGTAGAAAACCGTGACTGTCTCACCCGCAATGTGGGGTTTGTGCGACCGTCCACAC
>JAJEGW010000199.1 GCA_022819605.1 Silicimonas sp.
ATGGGGCCGCCAATTCAACGGGACAGGAGGAGGGCCTCCTGATCTCACACAGGATACCAAAATGTTCAACGAAGTGAAGAAATCGATCCAGTGGGGCGATGATACGCTGACGCTGGAAACAGGCAAGATCGCCCGCCAGGCTGATGGCTCGGTGGTCGCCACCTACGGCGAAACGACGGTCATGGCAAACGTGACATTCGCCCGGGAACAGCGGGAAGGACAAGACTTCTTTCCTCTGACCGTCCACTACAACGAGAAATACTACGCCGCCGGCAAGGTACCCGGCGGGTTCTTCAAGCGCGAGGCGCGGCCGACCGAAAAGGAAACGCTGACATCGCGCCTGATCGATCGTCCAATTCGGCCGCTCTTCATCGACGGATTCAAGAACGAGGTCCTGGTCATCTGCACCGTGCTTTCGCATGACCTCGTCCACGATCCCGACATCGTCGCCATGATTGCAGCCTCGGCCGCGCTGACGCTTTCGGGCGCACCCTTCATGGGACCGATCGCCGGCTGCCGCGTAGGTTTCGCGAACGGCGATTACGTTCTCAATCCCACGGTCGAGAACATGGAAAACCTGCGCAACAATCCCGAGCAGCGCCTCGACCTCGTGGTCGCCGGAACGCGGGAAGCGGTCATGATGGTCGAATCCGAGGCCTACGAACTGTCGGAAGCCGAAATGCTTGGTGCGGTGAACTTTGCACATGGGCAGATACAACCCGTCATCGACCTGATCATCGCGCTTGCGGAGGAAGCCGCAAACGAGCCATTCGAGTTCACGTCGCCGGACATCTCTGATCTGCACGGCGCGGTAAAGGCCGCCGGCGAAGCGCAGATGCGTGACGCATACGCCATACTCGACAAGCAGGAGCGCGTGACGGCCGTTGGCGCGGCAAGGGCTGCAATCAAGGAGAGGCTGACGGACGAGCAACTCCAGGATCCGAATCTCGGAACCGCTCTCAAGAAGCTCGAATCCTCGATACTCCGCGGCGACGTCGTCAAGAACGGGCGTCGCATCGATGGGAGGAAAACCGACGAAGTCCGCCAGATCGCTTGCGAGACGGGACTCCTGCCCCGCACCCACGGCTCCGCGCTCTTCACCCGAGGGGAAACGCAGGGGCTCATCGTTACCACCCTGGGCACCGGAGACGACGAACAGATCGTCGACGCCCTGCACGGAAACTTCCGTTCCAATTTCCTGCTGCACTACAACTTTCCGCCCTATTCGGTCGGTGAAGTGGGTCGCGTCGGACCGCCCGGGCGCCGCGAGATCGGCCATGGCAAGCTCGCCTGGCGCGCACTCCAGGCGGTTCTGCCCAGTGCAACCGATTTCCCCTACACGATCCGTCTCGTGTCGGAAATCACGGAATCCAACGGCTCGTCTTCCATGGCAACTGTCTGCGGCTCGTCCCTGTCGATGATGGACGCCGGAGTGCCGGTAAGAGCGGCGGTTGCTGGCGTGGCCATGGGCCTCGTCCTGGAAGAGGACGGCTCCTATGCTATCCTGACTGACATCCTGGGCGACGAGGATCACCTTGGCGACATGGACTTCAAGGTGGCAGGCACCGAAAACGGAATCACGTCGCTGCAGATGGACATCAAGGTGGCGGGGATCACGCCCGAGATCATGGAAAGGGCGCTGGATCAGGCCAAGGCGGGCCGGCTGCACATCCTTGGAGAAATGAACAAGGCCCTGTCGTCGGCAGGTGAATTCAGCATCCACGCTCCGCGCATCGAGACCATGAGCATCCCGACGGACAAGATCAGGGAAGTCATAGGGTCAGGCGGCAAGGTTATCCGCGAGATCGTCGAAGTCTCGGGGGCCAAGGTCGACATCAACGATGACGGCGTCATCAAGATCGCCTCTCCCGACGGTGAAGCCATCAAGAAGGCTTACGAAATGATCCACGCCATCGTGGCCGAGCCGGAAGAGGGCAAGATCTACAAGGGCACGGTCGTCAAGATCGTCGACTTCGGCGCCTTCGTGAACTTCTTTGGAAAGCGCGACGGGCTCGTGCATGTCAGCCAGATCGAAAACCGTCGCCTGGGCCATCCATCGGACGTTCTCAAGGAAGGCCAGTCGGTCTACGTGAAGCTCTTGGGCTTCGATGATCGCGGAAAGGTACGCCTGGCCATGAAAATGGTCGACCAGGAGACCGGGAATGAATTGGCGCGCGAAGCGGCGAATTGAGCCGCGCCAAACGGGTGACCGGCTGTTGCAAGGTGGCCGCCCGTCCGCTCCATAGATTGCCCAGTCGGCACCAAGTGACCGCGGCGCTCTTCTCCTGATGACGTGTTGGCTCGCGCCCCGATGTCGCTCAGAAATCCAGATGCTCCACGCGGAGCGCGTTTTGCTGAATGAACTCCCTGCGGGGCTCGACGACATCGCCCATCAGCTTGGAAAACAGGTC
Organism: Silicimonas sp.; assembly: GCA_022819605.1. Classification (GTDB taxonomy): domain Bacteria; phylum Pseudomonadota; class Alphaproteobacteria; order Rhodobacterales; family Rhodobacteraceae; genus JAJEFO01. The sequence goes on from JAJEGW010000199.1 coordinate 2,412, forward strand.
GTCGGCCTCGGATTGGTCCTCGACCTTCACCTGAAGGAGCGTGCGCGCTTCGGGATCAAGCGTCGTCTCCCAGAGCTGATCCGGGTTCATCTCGCCCAAGCCCTTGTACCGTTGCAGGCTTAGACCCTTCTCGCCCTCTTCAAGAATCGCGGCCAGAAGGTCGAGCGGCCCGTGGACGGGCAAGTCACGGTCACGCCGAACGAATTTCGCCGGTTCGCCGTAGACTTCCTGCAGCGCCTTGGTGAACTTGCCGAGCCGGCGCGCCTCTCCGGAGCGCAGCACGGGACCGTCGAGGGTGTGGACCTCTTCGACTCCACGCAGCATGCGCGTCAACCGGATGCCGTGATCCTGCGTGATCCGTCCTTGCCAGCCACGCTGGTACTCAACCGCCACCTGGTCAAGACGCCGCGCCACGGCATCCGCCGTCCCCTGGAGGTCGGTATTGACCCGGTCCTCAAGAAACGCTCCGGCGACGGTCGCCTGTTCGAGAATCGCGTGCGGATAATGGGCAGGAAATGCGTTGAGGACACGGCGAACCTGGCGAGCCTCCTCGACGACGCGAAGCAGGTCCTTTGCCACGATTTCCTCTCCGCTTGCAAGCCGCAGGACCGCGCCGTCAACGCCCAGGTCGATCAGGTGGTCATTGAGGGCGGCCTGGTCCTTCAGATAGACCTCGGACTTGCCGCGCGTAACCTTGAAGAGCGGCGGCTGCGCTATGTAGAGGTATCCGCCCTCGGTGGTCTCCCGCATCTGTCGGAAGAAGAAGGTCAAAAGCAGTGTCCGGATATGGGCGCCGTCCACGTCCGCATCCGTCATGATGATGATCTTGTGGTACCGAAGCTTGGAGATGTCGAACTCGTCGTGTCCGATGCCCGTGCCGAGAGCAGTGATCAGCGTACCGATTTCCTGGCTCGAGAGCATCCGGTCGAACCTGGCGCGCTCGACATTGAGGATCTTGCCGCGCAACGGCAGCACGGCCTGGTTGGCTCGGGCACGACCCTGCTTTGCCGAACCGCCCGCACTGTCGCCCTCGACGAGAAAAATCTCGCGCTTTCCCGGGTCCTTTTCCTGGCAATCGGCCAGCTTGCCGGGCAAGGATGCGACATCGAGCGCCGACTTCTTCCTCGTCATCTCGCGCGCTTTCCGCGCCGCCTCCCTGGCAAGGGCGGCCTCGACGATCTTGGTGACGATAAGCTTGGCCGGCCCGGGATTCTCCTCGAACCATTCGGCAAGACGCTCGTTCATCAGGCTCTCTACGGCGGGACGCACCTCGGACGAAACCAGCTTGTCCTTTGTCTGGGACGAGAACTTCGGATCAGGTACCTTGATGCTCAGGACACAGGTCAGGCCCTCGCGGGCGTCGTCGCCGGTGAAGCTGACCTTCTCCTTCCGGGCCACGCCCGAGGCGCCCGCGTAGTGATTTAGCGTGCGAGTCAAGGCCCCGCGAAACCCTGCAAGGTGGGTGCCGCCATCCCGCTGGGGAATGTTGTTCGTGAAAGGCAAGACGCTCTCGTGATAGCTGTCATTCCACCAAAGCGCAGCCTCGACGGCAATGCCGTCACGTCCGCCCGAGATGAAAATCGGCTCGCTTACAAGGGGGGTCTTCGACCGGTCAAGATAGCGGACGAATTCGCGCACGCCGCCCGCGTAGCAGAATTCGCTCTCCTGGGGCACTGCCGGACGTTCGTCGCGAAGCCGTATGCGAACGCCGGAATTCAGGAACGCCAGTTCGCGCAGGCGGCTCTCCAAGATCTTGAAGCTGTAGTCGAGATTGGAAAAGGTCGATCTGGATGCCAGGAACCGGACTTCTGTGCCGTGCCGTCCGTCAGCGCCTCCGACGGCCTTCAAGTGCCTGCAGGTTTCGCCCCCCTCGAAGCGGGCGAAGTGTTCCTTGCCGTCTCTCCAGATCCGGAGTTCCAGCCACTCCGAGAGCGCGTTCACGACGCTGACGCCGACGCCATGAAGGCCACCGGACACCTTGTAGGAATTTTGGTCGAACTTGCCGCCGGCATGGAGCTGGGTCATGATGACCTCGGCTGCGGACACGCCTTCCTCCGCATGTATGTCGACCGGAATTCCCCGTCCGTTGTCCGTCACCGACACGCTTGAATCGGCATGCAGCGTGACCGTCACCTCGTCGGCGTGTCCGGCAAGCGCCTCGTCGATGCCGTTGTCCACGACCTCGTAGACCATGTGATGCAGTCCCGAACCGTCATCGGTGTCCCCGATATACATTCCGGGACGCTTTCGGACCGCCTCCAATCCCTTGAGAACCTTGATTGATTCGGCACGGTACTCTTCCGTTGCCTCTGCGGCCAGTGCCATGCCGTCCATCCTCGCTGCTCCGGGACAAGATATAGGCGTTTTGGGGTCGAATGTCACCACTTTGGCAATATATTTTGTGGCTTTGCGCATTTCAGGATCCCGTACGCGGCAGTCATGCCGATTCACTGAAAATCCGTCCGAGTGACCGCCATTTCAAGGCATGGTCCGCTTCCTCGGAGATCCGGCAAGGGCCCCGGCTGCTTCGCGGCAGCAATTCATCTCTCGTAAATTTGTCGCCGGTCAATTGTCCAAGGCCGCTGACTTGGGTTAGGAGGGCACATGGCAAAGACGATCCTGATCCTGAACGGCCCGAACTTGAACATGCTCGGTGCGAGGCAGCCCGAAATCTACGGGAGCGAAACGCTTGACGATGTCGCAGGTCTCTGCGCCGAAACAGCGGCGATATTCGGTCAAGAGACCGAACTGCGCCAGTCGAATCACGAAGGTGAACTTGTCGACTGGATTCACGAGGCCCGCGACAGTTTTGCGGCCATCATCATAAATCCTGGCGCCTATTCGCACACGTCCGTTGCCATTCTGGATGCACTCAACATGTTCGAGGGTCCTGTTGCAGAGGTGCATCTCTCGAACATCCATGCCCGCGAGGAGTTCCGGCACAACTCCTATGTTTCCGGACGTGCCGACGCGGTCATCGTAGGTTGCGGACCAGCAGGCTACGGGTTCGCCGTGGAGCAGGTCTGTGCATGCCTGTCCGATGCGGTGACTTGAATTGCCTGAAGACCAGGCCCTGATTCTCGCCATTTTTGTTGTGCTCTTCGCCTTGCTGGCCTGGGGGCGCATTCGATACGACCTCGTGGCTTTTGGAGCGCTGGTTTTGGCTGCTGCGATCGGACTCGTGCCCCGGGAGGAGGTGTTTTCCGGCTTCGGGCATTCCGCCGTGGCAGTCATAGCGCTGGTTCTGGTGATATCGCGCGGCCTCATCGGTTCGGGCGCCATCGAGAAGCTTGCCGCCAGGCTTCTTGACAGCGAACGGCCCCTGCCGATGCACATTGCGGTCATGGCCGTTGTCGGTGCGGCCATTTCCGCGGTGATAAACAACGTTGCCGCGCTCGCGCTGCTGATGCCGCTGGATTCCGAGACCGCGACGAAGGCCGGACGCGCCCTCTCCCGGTCACTGATGCCCCTTTCGTTCGCCACTATCCTGGGCGGAATGATCACTCTGATCGGTACACCTCCCAACATCGTCATTGCCGGATACCGCGAGGAAGCGCTTGGCGCGCCGTTCGGCATGTTCGACTTCGCTCCTGTCGGGCTGGCAGTCGCCGCCGCCGGCATCGCGTTTGTGTCACTTCTGGGCTGGCGACTGCTGCCCCAACGGGACGGCGCATGGGGAAGCGAGCGCGAATTCGCGCAGGGCCGTTATGTCGCGGAACTGAGGGTTGGCGAAAAATTCGACGAGAAGGACATGACGGTGGGAGACTTCTATCCGCTTGCCGACGAGCACGACGTTCACGTCCTCGGACTCGTTCGCGGCGGACGTCGTCAGCCTGGCTTCGCAGCCAAGCAGGAAGTCCGACCCGGCGACTTCATCGTCGTCGAGGGCGAGCCCGGTGCCATCGAGGCGTTCATGGGACAGGGCGAGCTTGAATTCGCGGGGTCGGAAAAGCACACGGGAACCGTGGCTTCCGGCGGCCTCGCGCTGACGGAGGCCATCGTGCCGGAAGGTGCACGGATCGCGGGCCGGACGGCGCGCAGCCTGAAGCTCCTTCATCGGCACGCGGTCACGCTCCTGGGCGTGTCCCGCAGCGGGCGACGCTTTCGAGATCGCGTTCGTCTCCTCGCGATCAGGCCCGGCGACGTCCTCCTGCTGCTGGGCACGCCGGAGCGGAATGCAGAGGCGGCAACCTGGATGGGCGTGTTGCCGCTCAAGGGCCGCGAAACGCCGGTCGTTCAGCGCTCGAAGGCCTGGCTTTCGATCGGCATCTTTCTCGTCGCCATCGCCTCGGCCGTGGCGGGCTGGGCACCCTTGCCGGTCGCCCTCGCGGCGGCGGTGGTCGGCTTTGTCGGTGTCGGGCTCGTCACGGGCCGCGAGGTCTACGATTCCATCGAGTGGAAGGTCATCGTGCTCCTCGCGAGCCTGGTTCCCCTCGCCGAAGCTTTCGAGGCTGTCGGCGGGGCGGAATTGATCGCCGGGCAAATCCTGGCAGCAACGCAAGGGTTCCCGCCCTGGGTCGCGCTTGTCGTGCTGATGATCGTGACCATGACCCTGTCGGACTTTCTGAACAACGTCGCGACGACGCTGATTGCCGCGCCGGTTGCGCTGGGCGTTGCGGCGGCCACGGGGACGAATCCGGATGCGTGGCTCATGGCGGTCGCGGTCGCCGCATCATGCGCATTCCTCACGCCTGTCGGCCACAAGAACAACACGATCATCCTGGGACCAGGCGGCTATCATTTCGGCGATTACTGGCGGATGGGCCTGCCGCTTGAAATCCTGGTGATTCTTGTCTCGGTTCCGATGATCCTGGTCGTCTGGCCGCTATAAGCATGGGGCAGCAACAGGCATGCGGACTCAGACATGCTTCACGCGCGACACACTGCAGATTTCGGCAATTCGGATCCGCTGCCTTGCCGACGCAGCGCCTTGCTGCATCGAGCGTTCGCTGACGTCAGGACTGATCGTCCGCCCGTTCAATATACGCGCGAAGCTCCTCCGCCTCCCGCCTTGAGTCCCGAAGCCCGTCCATGGTCGTGCTCAACTCGGCCAAGACCTGATTCAGCTCGTTCTTGTGTTCCTCTTCACGCCGCCTGAGCAGTTCCTGTACGTTGTCCCGCTCCAATTCGGCCTCGTGCAGCGCCTCCACCAGCGTGTCCACTTCGTGAATTTCGGACAGCGTGGACTGCGTGAGCCGCGTAACCAGCCAACGGGTGAACCAGCCCACAAGGAATGCCATGAACAGGATGACCGCCGTGACGGCAATGAACTCGTTTCCGCTCATTCCGTGCCTCCTCCGTCCCTTGCTTCGATGACGTCATCGTCGTCCAAGGTCTCCGCCTCGTGCCCGGACAAGTCCGTCAGGTCTTCTGATATGGCGATCAGGCGGAACTCGATCCGACGGTTCGCTTCCCGCCCTTCTGCCGTGCCGTTGTCCGCCACGGGCTGGCTCTCGCCATAGCCCTTGGCAACCAGGCCGGTGCCCAGCACGCGTCGCGCCAGGATTGCATTCAGAACCGCGTCCGCGCGCGCCTGGCTCAGCCGCTGATTCATGGTTTCACGACCCTGGCTGTCGGTGTGACCGCTGATCTCGACCCTGATTCCTTCGCACTCGCGAAAGACGTCCGCAATCGCATCTATGGTTTCGGCAGCATCGTCGCCGAAGGTGCTGGACGACGGATTGAAGGTGATCTTCTTCCTCTCGGCCGCTTCGTTTACCCGGGCCAGGCATTCCTCGGGCGTCGGCAACACGATCTGCGGTTCACTGACCTCGACATACGTGACGTCAAGTTCATAGGTCGCACCCACCCCCAGCTTGCCCGAAAGAACACCCGTGATCGCGGATTGAGCATCCTCGAATGCCGCATTGCCGGCAATCGTGACCTTGTCGGCGGTCACGTTGACAATCCCATTGCTCAGAAACCGCATTGCCTCCAGCGCCGCCAGCACGCGCTGCGTCCATCCGCCCGGCAAGTCCTGCTCCAGGTCAGTCGCCGAATGTACCTGACCGCTCCCAAAATGGGCGACAGCAAGACTCTCGACAGCCGCACGGGTTGAATCGCTTCCAAGCTTTCCGCGAAGCTGAACATGTCCCTCGGGCGAAAGAGTTGCGGTGAATTCCGGCAAGCGGCGTTCTTCGTCCTGCGCGACTTCCTCGGGCAGAATCGCCTTCAACGAAAAGACCGGCGGCAGGGCCTCCTCAAGCTCCGCCGAGACACGCTGGAATCGTGGCGGCGGCGTGCTCGCCTTCGCTGTCAGCGTGACATCGGCATTGGACATGGTGAGCGTGCCTTCGCCAATCTCGGCAACGGCGCCAATTCCGGCTACCGCTGCCTCGCCCCATCGGGTCGAAGGCGTTCCGAGGGCCAAGATGCATGTCGCGTCCTCGCCAAGTCCCGCGTTTCGGGCCGCTTCGAGGATTGCGTCTCGCGCCGCCTCGCTGTCGGCGGAGCAGGCATCGAATCGCGCGCCGTCGCTGTCGATCAGGAACCTGAGCGTGAAGGGCGCGACGACCGGGCGCAGCGCGGAGATGTTCAAGACAAGCTCCAGGCCTGCCGGCGCATCCCTGCGCAGTTGCCGTTCCAGCTTGCGCTTGTCATCGGCATCCTCGGCCACGGCATGGATCGAGACCCCCGAAGCCGTGATCGACACTTTCGAGCGAGGCAAGGCGCCGAGGGCCTCAACACCGAATTTCACGGCACGATGCCACCCGTCAGCCGGTTCGAAATCGAGGGTTCCGAGCAAATCAGAGACCGGCGCATCGACCACGTGCTCCCGGACCATCTTCAAGACGCTTTCGACATCCATCGACGACGGCACAAGACCGGCAAGCGAAACGCCGCTGTCGAAGCGCAGGATCTCGATCGAGAACTCGGGAGGCTGGATTGTCACCGGGTCGGCAACTTCCATTCGATCCATGATGCGCGCGGAACCGGCAGCCCGGCCTGCGGTCGAAAGCGCGGCAAACCGCGTCGCCTCGTCCGGAGCAACGCCGCTCAAGGTGACATGCAGGCCGTCGATCTGGACAACTGTCCATTCGTGGCCCGATTGCGACAGCCCGGCGTCAATGCTCCTCAGAGTCCGCGCCTCTACAAGATTCCTGGCCCAGACCGCAACCGCAAGGCACAGACCTGCTCCTGCCGCCAGCGCCAACAGATGCGGGATGGAACGCAGGCGTAAGACGATCCACCGAAAGGACATATTTCCTTGTAATCTTCGGCTCGATCTCGCGCAATCATTCAAAGGAACGTTACCACGCACAGGAAGAGAACCGGAATCAGCCCTGCATCGCGATTTGCCCGAAAGAGCTTCAGGCATCGCTCAGGATTGCCAACCTCCAGCCGTGCGACTTGCCAAACCAGATGCAGTCCAAACGCGAGCGTTCCGGCCAGCACGAATCCTGGCTGCAGAATGCCTTCGTCAGGCCGGGCGGCACCGATGAGGCCAATGCCGAGAAGGAAAGTTGACGCGACAAGGAAGCGATTCAGCCAGCGTCTAGTCTCAGCACCAAAGAGCCGCGCCGTCGACTTGACGCCGATGACCGCGTCATCTCTTCGGTCTTGCAGGGCATAAATCGTGTCATAGAACAGGGTCCAGGCAATTCCGGCGACGTAAATTGCCAGCGCTGGCCAAGCAAGTGTCCCCGTGACCGCTGCCCAGGCCAGAAGCGCGCCCCAGTTGAAGGCCAGTCCCAGAAACACCTGCGGCCACCAGGTAAACCGCTTGGCAAACGGATAAACCACCACCAGGACTACGGATGCGAGACCCAAAAGGACGGCCGCACTCCCGAATGTCAGGAGGACAAGCAACGCCGCCAACGCCTGCACCGTCATCCATGCTGCTGCCCGGGCCACGGAGATCTGTCCCGTAGGAATTGGCCGCGAACGGGTGCGTTCAACCTCGGCATCGAACTTGCGGTCAGCAATGTCGTTCCACGTGCATCCGGCTCCCCGCATCAGCCATGCCCCGATGGCGCACCCGATGCCGATCCACGCATGCTGCAGGATCTGCGTTCCCAGGTGCAGCGAAGCCGCGCCCAGTCCCCACCAGCAGGGCAACAGGAGAAGCCAGGTTCCAATTGGCCGGTCTGCCCTGCTGAGCCGCAGGTAAGGGCGCGTCGCCGGCGGCGCCCAGCGATCAACCCAGTTGCCCGGAACCGCATCTGCCACTTGCCCGTCTGGTGCCCCTTCGGCCATATGATCCCAGCCATGAAACGCGCGAAAGTCAGGATATATGTAGAGCACCCGCTGGGCGAGGGGCAATCGATCGCGCTTGCACGTGACCAGGCGCATTACCTGTTCTCGGTCATGCGCCTGGCGGTCGGGGACCTTGTCTCCGTCTTCAACGGCAATGACGGAGAGTGGGAGGCGGAGGTCGCGAACGCCGGAAAGCGGGGCGGGACACTCATGTGCCGAATCCAGAGCGCCGGTCAGCGGAATCCGCCCGACCTCTGGCTCCTCTTTGCGCCGATCAAGAAGGCCCGCACGGACTTCATCGTGGAAAAGGCTGCGGAAATGGGTGCGGCCCGCATCGTGCCGGTCCGAACCGAGTTCACCGATGCCGGAAGGATCAAGAGAGACCGGCTTCAAGCCCATGCCGTTGAAGCAGTAGAGCAGTGCGGCGGAACCAGCGTACCCCGCGTCGAGGAGATGTCGGTGCTCGCTCGAATTCTGGCGGCATGGCCCGAAGGTCGCCGGTTGATGTTCTGCGACGAGGCGCTCGCGGGCAAGGGAGGCGACCTGTCGGGAGCCTCTGGCCCTTGGGCCATCCTGATAGGCCCAGAAGGCGGATTCTCCGAGGCGGAACGTGGCATGATCGGCGCGATGCCGCAGGCGATTGGGGTATCGCTGGGACCACGCGTGCTGCGTGCCGACACGGCAGCGGTCGCGGCAATGACGCTCTGGCAGTCACGCCTGGGCGACTGGAAGTGACGCAAGTCCGGACCTGTACTGACATGTTGCCAATGGCTGCTGCCGGCACCGAAGTGCATTTCTCCGGATCTTGACCGTTCCGGGACTGGACCCGGTGCGGGAATTCGGGGACGCTTGTGCCCGGCATTGCCGGCGTGGATAGCGTGGAGCGCCGGAAGAACCGGCCCGTGAGAGGAGACGTCTCTTGAGCATGATCCGACCAGAGGCAAGAGCCTTCCTGTCCAGGTGGCAGGAAGCGATTCTCTCGGGCATTGTCCTGCTCGGTTCGCTTCAGGCGGCTGCCGTGACGACCGGGCTGGTTCGGGGCCTGTCCTACGCGGCGGCACTTGTATGTGCGGCACTGTTCATCGAGGGCGTGCGGAGGGGACGCCGCCCCTACCGCGGCACCGGCGCGGGCAGGGTCGAAGTCGACGAACGCCAGATCACGTACTTCAGCTCGCTTGGCGGAGGAGTGATATCGATCAATGATCTTGTCAGGGTCAAGGTGCGCGCCAGCAACCGGAGCTCAACCGGTCCGGACTTCTTCTGGGAATTCACCGATCTTCACGGACAACGACTGACGATTTCGGGGGACGTGGGCAACGGCGCGGCGCTCTTTGATGCACTCACTGCGCTGCCGGGCGCAGACCTCGAGGCTGCAGTCCGCGTATCGGTTCCGGATGCGGACGAGGAGCAGATCGTTTGGGAAGCCACTGCAAAGAGGCCGGATTGACACAGGCGCGAATTCGGGCAAGTCAGCATCCCAGACTTGTCGACGTGAGCAACGCAATGTCCATTCCGCAGACTGGCGGCGGCCCAATCGAAAGGCGCGAGCAGCTGGTCGAGTACCTTGCCTCGGGCTGCAAACCACCGGAAGAGTGGCGCATCGGAACCGAGCACGAGAAGTTCGGCTACTGCAAGGACACGCTCAAGCCGCTGCCCTATGAGGGCCCTCGCTCGATCAAGGCCATCCTCGAAGGCCTCCGCGACAGGTATGGCTGGTCGCCCGTCGACGAGGGCGGCAACATCATCGGCCTTGCCAAGGAAGGCGCGAACATCTCACTCGAGCCGGGCGGCCAGCTGGAGCTTTCGGGTGCACCGCTGGAGAACATTCACCAGACTTGTGACGAAGTGAACGAGCACCTGCGCGAGGTACGCGCGGTGGCCGACGAAATTGGAGCGGGCTTCATCGGCCTCGGAGCGGCTCCTCACTGGACTCATGACGACATGCCTCTCATGCCCAAGGGCCGCTACCGGCTGATGGACGGTTACATGCAACGTGTCGGAACGCTCGGCACGCAGATGATGCGGCGGACCTGCACCGTGCAGGTCAACCTCGACTTCGAATCCGAAGCGGACATGGTGCAAAAGCTGCGCGTGGCGCTGGCCCTTCAACCGGTCGCCACCGCACTGTTCGCGAATTCGCCATTTCTGCATGGCGAGGTCAACGGCCACAAGAGCTGGAGAAGCCGGATCTGGCGCGACCTGGATCCCGACCGAACCGGCATGCTGCCCTTCGTTTTCGAAGAGGGGTTCGGATTCGAGACTTGGGCGGAGTATGCGCTGGATGTGCCGATGTACTTCGTCTTCCGGGATGGCGTCTACATAGACGCGCTCGGCCAGTCCTTCCGGGACTTCCTGGAGGGCAGGCTGCCGGCGCTGCCGGGCGAGATCCCAATGCTGTCCGACTGGGCCGATCACCTGACGACGATTTTCCCTGAGGCACGCATCAAGAAGTTCATCGAAATGCGCGGTGCCGACGGCGGACCTTGGCGACGCCTTTGCGCGTTGCCGGCTTTCTGGGTCGGACTGATCTACGACGAGACCGCCCTTGATGCGGCCTGGGACATCGTCAGGACCTGGGACGCGGAGATGCGGGAGGCGATGCGGATTGCTGCGTCGGTTGACGGCCTTGCCGCCGAGGCGGGCGGCGTCGCCATGCATGCCCTGGCGCAGGAAGTCGTCAAGATTGCAGAAGCCGGTCTCAAGGCGCGGGCACAAGAGGGTGCGGGCGGTCTCTTGCCGGACGAAACCCACTTTCTCATTGCACTGAAGGAGACCCTTGAAACCGGCGAGACGCTCGCTGACGAAATGATCCGGCTGTTCGAGACCGATTGGGGTCGGGACGCAACGAGGGCATTTTCGGAATACAGCTACTGACTGGCTACGGCGCGGGACCCGGTCACGCCGATGGCCAAAGTCGCCGGAGACGCGACTTCGGAAATGGTCTGCGGCATTTCATCCGACGAATGAGCGCTACAAGGCAGGGCTTTCCCGAGGGCGGCAGCCAAACTATAAGGCGGCCATGAGTCTTCGCGCCCGCCACCTCCTCGGCATCGAGCATCTTGAGCCGGACGAGATAGCCACGCTTCTTGATCTGGCCGACACCTATGTTGACTTGAATCGCCGAGACGTGAAGCACGACACCGCTCTCACGGGGCTCACGCAAATCAACATGTTTTTTGAACACTCGACCCGCACGCAGGCAAGTTTCGAAATCGCGGGCAAGCGACTCGGCGCGGACGTGATGAACATGCACATGCAGTCATCGTCGGTCAAAAAGGGCGAGACGCTCATCGACACCGCCCTCACGCTCAATGCCATGCATCCGGACCTGCTCGTGGTACGTCACCCGAATTCCGGCGCAGTGAGCTTGCTGGCGCAAAAGGTCAATTGCGCTGTGATCAACGCCGGCGACGGCCGGCACGAGCACCCGACACAGGCGCTTCTTGACGCGTTGACCATCCGGCGCGCGAAGGGTCGGCTCCAACGGCTGACGATTGCGATCTGCGGTGACATTGCGCATTCCCGTGTCGCCAGATCGAACATCCTGCTCCTCGGCAAGATGGAGAACCGGATCAGGCTTGTCGGTCCGCCGACGCTGATGCCCGCCAGCGCAGCCGGATGGGGCGTTGAGGTGTGCACGAATCTGGAAGACGGGCTCAAGGACGCCGACGTCGTCATGATGCTCCGCCTGCAAAGGGAGCGCATGGACGGCGCATTCATCCCCTCCGAGCGAGAATACTACCACCGATTTGGCCTGGACGGCGAGAAGCTCAGATTCGCAAGGGACGACGCCATCGTGATGCATCCGGGCCCCATGAACCGCGGCGTCGAGATCGACGGCACCATCGCCGACGACATCAACCGTTCCGTCATCCAGGAACAGGTCGAGATGGGCGTCGCCGTCCGCATGGCCGCCATGAAGCTCCTGGCCAAAAATCTTCACGCCGCGAGGGCGGAGACGAGCGTGATGGCCTGACGAAAGATCAAGGGCCTGCCGCGCAATCCCCTGCAATCGAGACTTGTCCTGAATGCTTGACCGCGTCGTGCCGCCTCTCGATCAAGACGCATTCACGCTGCATGGACAGGTCGGCGAGGCTGCGTTCACCCGCAGGCATGTCATTCCCGGACGTCTCGTAACGTGCTTGCCCTTGTGCCTGGGCTTCGTGGCAGGTGGCGACTTGCGGCGCCATTCCAGCGATGCATCCGAGGTTCGTCAATTCCCTTCCGAAACCAGCACGTACCCACGGTTTTCGACCGTGTCGAAGGTTCGCATTGCCGCGACAAGGTCGTCCGCAGCGACCCAGACCCAAGGGGCGCGGTTCGGGTTGACGTCCATCACAAGGAAGGAATCGCTGGCTTCATCGTAGGCCCCCACCGGAGAAATGTGGCCGCCGCCTGGCTGGCCGAGGGCCTTGCGTGAGTAGTTGACCAGCACGTAGTCGCCTTCCGTTGTCAGGTTCCCGACCAGTTCGCGCCGAATCATCGAGGCGTCCGCGCCGTCGTCGACAACCCGGAGCGCGACCTCGAGACCGTGACTGCGCAGGAGCTCCGCCAGTTGGTGCAACTGGAAGCCGAAATCGCTCTTCGACTCGCCCTTGATCGGGATGGGCTTGCCCAATACCTCGAGTCGCGATTTCGCCCGGTCAGTGAAGACGTTGTTCGGCGTGTACTTCCCGTAGAACGGGTCGGCACCCTCCCACAGCCATGCCATCTCCGCCTTCGCAATGGACGCCCTGTCCTTCGGCAAGTCATCCCGCTTGCCGAGCCGCAGCGCGTTCAGGACGATTGCCGACGACACCGGACCACAGAAGATCGCATTGTCCTGGCTGATGAAATGGTTGCTGAGAGGAAAGAAGTCTGTCTTGTGAGAAGAGCGCGCAAGCCGGTTCAGGCTGTCAGCGGACTGCCACTCGACAAGATCGGCCGCGCGGGCTTCAAGCGAAAGCAGCAGGCAACTCTGCACCGCCAGCAACGTGGCAAGCATTCCTTGTCGCATCATCATGGGGCTCCCTGTTCGATGCCGCATCCGACCCCGCCCGCGCATTTCGGGGCGATTCGCACACGATCCCGCCTCTGCGTACTCCGGAGACGGTTCAGAGGCCAGCCGGATTGTTGGCCGTTTCGGCCCCCGTTCCTGACAGCTTGAAGAGGCCTGGACGCAAGATCAAACCCTGCCGTCAGGGTGCGATCGAGCGCGCGAAGCCCGGTCTTGAGCACTTGCCCTGCATCCCTCAAGGTCTTTCGGCGGCCGGCAACGAAATCGTCGCCCGCAACCCGCCATTGGCGCGATTCCCGAGCAGGACGCCGCCGCCATGGCCCCGGACGATGCTCCGTGCGATGGCTAGCCCTAGCCCGCTTCCTCCGGTGTCGCGATTGCGAGACGCCTCTAGCCGCACGAACGGTTCAAAGACCCGCTCCTGATCCTCCTCCGGGATCCCCGGCCCCTCGTCCTCGACTACGATGTGGATTGCGGCATCGTCGGAATTGATCCGCACGGTTGCGCGCGTCCCGTAGATGGCTGCGTTCTCCATCAGGTTGCGCAGGGCGCGCCGCAGCGCCACCGGTCGGCAGAAGATCAGGACACGGTCGGATTCGGTCACCTCGATGCCATGCCCCAGTTCCGCGAGATCACCAGCGACGCTGTCGATCAGCGCATTGAGGTCGACCTTGCGCGTTTCCTCCCGCTGCATGTCCTCGCGGATGAATGCGAGCGTGTCCTCGATCATCCGCTGCATCTCGTCGAGTGCCGTGTAGATCTTCGTCTTCGTCTCAGGGTCCTCCACGAGTTCGGCGTGAAGGCGAAGGCTCGTGATCGGTGTCCGCAAATCGTGCGAGACGGCCGCAAGCATGGCTGTGCGGTCGCGGACGTACCGATCCAGCCGCCCGCGCATGAGATTGAACGCGCGCACCGTCTCCCGCGTCTCCACAGGTCCTTCCTCGGGCAAGTCTTCCACTGCCTCACCCAGACCGAACCTGCTCGTCGCTTCAGCAAGGTTTCGCATCGGCCTGACGATCCGTCTTGCCGCGAGAACCGCCACGGCAGCAATGACCAGGGCCGAGAACAGAAAGGTCAGCACGAATGTCCAGCCCCAAGGTGGCGCATCCGGTGGGGGAACTACCCTGACATTCAGCCATTGACCGCCGGAGAGCGCTACAGATGCCGTGAACCAGTCGGACTCCCGGTGGCCATGGACGTCGCCGCGATCATGTTCCTCGTCGCCGACGTGCTCCTGGTCGCCTGCCGGGCTATATTCATTGCTGAAGCTTGTCCGGAGCGGTGCAATGCGGATTCGCTCCGGCTCCCTGCCCAGGATGGCGGCAAAGTCCCGTGCCATCCCGGCCGGCCGCTCGCCGACGCTGGTTTCACCCACCACGGAATCATCGGTCAACGAGAACCGCACGATTTCCGAGCTTGCCGCCGCGATGACGGAGTCATGAAGCCCCGGCGGCGTACCGTCGAGCAGGCGCATCACCGTCTCCGTGCGCAAAACGGCATTGTCCCGGTGGGCATGGCGCGCGGCCTCGATGCGCTCCCGGGCGAAGAGCGTGACGGCTACGCCCTGCGCTATTGCGAGGGCAATCAGGAGAAGCAGTGTGAGCTGCCCGGCGAGGCTCGTCGGCGCGAACTTCAACGTAGGCCACGCGGGGCAGTCCGGCGTTCAGGCCGGAGAGCGATGTGCGCGCTTCGATTGACGCCACGGACGGTCCATGGCGGGATTGAACTGGCGGCGGAACACGCTGTTACCGCTTGCTGATGGCTGGGCCGTTGAATTCCCTGCGACGCGCCGTCTCGAAGAGGGGCGCGGAGCGCCCGCGCAAACCGCCACGCTGCGGGGATGACAAAATCCAACGGCAACGGCGCAAGGGGTGCTCCACTGGCCGTTGGTCGGATGTCTGGACTTGATCGGCTATCGAGCATTCAGGCTCTCCAAATCCCTCTCAAATTCCCCCTCCTTGATTCAGAGGAAGACGTCAGCCGCGCTCCACCTCGACCGAGAACCGGTAGCCGCCACCCCAGACTGTGGCAATCAGGCAGGGGGTCCTGGGATTTCGCTCGATCTTGCGACGCAGGCGACTCACCTGGTTGTCGACGGCACGATCGAAAGGCGCAGCGGCTCTTCCGCGGGTCAGGTCAAGCAGCTGATCCCGCGAGAGCACCATTCCGGGACGCTCGAGCAGTACAACCAGCAGCCGAAACTCGCCATACGACAGCGGCGTCACGACTCCCTCATCGTCAACCAGCTCACGACTCGCGACGTCAAGCGACCATCGGTCGAAACGGTACTTCCCGGCGGGAAGTGGTACCCTGTCGGGCGGCAGGTTGCGCGCCCGCCGGACTACCGCCTTGATGCGCGCAAGAAGCTCCCGAGGGTTGAAAGGCTTGCTGACGTAGTCGTCGGCTCCCACCTCAAGGCCCACGATCCGGTCCGTCTCCTCGCCCATGGCGGTCAGCAAAATGACTGGAATCCGCGTCGTTTCGCGCAGGTACCGGCATAGCTGGAGTCCATCTTCGCCCGGCATCATGATGTCCAAGACCACGAGGTCGACCGCAGCGGCACGCAGTGTGCGCCGCGCGGCGGCAGCGCTCTCCGCCACGGTCGCGCGAAGTCCGTGGCGCTCGAGGTAACGCGCAAGCGGTTCGCGGATCTCGCGGTGATCATCGACGACCAGAACGTGCGGGCAGACTTCCATGGGCGCGAACTTAAGCTGTTCTCTTCTTGGATGGAAAATAGATTGTAACAAATTGTGTCACGTCGCCGGCCTGCCACGGCACGCGACACTTGCGCCGTCTCATCGGCAAGGTTCTGCGACATCTCATGCCCATGTTGCCGTCATCGGTCATGAACCGATGGATCAATCGATACAGGAGACATCAAATGAGAACAGAAACGAAAATACTGACCTCCATCACTCTTTTCGCCGTCCTCGGTGCAGGTGGTGCCCTTGCCGGCGAAAGCGAAGGCGGATTCCGTGGTGGCGGGTTCGACGGCCGCCATGGCATAGGGCATCTCGAAGATGACTTGCACGACCTGGCCGAAGCGGCACCGTTCGGCACAATCGGAATGGACTGCGACGGCGGTTTCCCGCATGCCGGGATCGAGAGGTTGCGCAGCGATCGACTCGACGCCCACGACTCCAACGGCGACGGCAACCTGAGCCTGGAGGAGTTTGCTGCGCTTTGGAACGAGGCCACGCGTCGGACCACAGTTCGGGCATTCCAGCTGTTTGACATCGATGGCGATGCAACCGTAACGCGTGCGGAGTACGACCGGCAGCTGACGGGATTCGTCAGGCGGGCGGACAACGACGGCGACAATGGCCACGGCCACTGGGGGGACGGCGACTAGACCCCGCCACACACTGAAAGAGTTCAGTCGAGGGTACCGCTTTCATTCACCGCCCTGGAACGTTTGGAACAGGGGCACGCTAGCGGTCGCCGAAGACAGTCATGCCCATGAAGGAGATTGTAATGCATGAGAATCAGCAAGCGTCTTTTGACGCATTCCCGTCCACTGCGCCTCGCCGGCTTGTGTTTCCGGCAATCGCCCTCCTGCTTGCGTTCGGCCTCGCCGCCTGTTCGACAATTGAATCCGGCAGTGAAGCTCGAGGCAGCGAAGCTGCAGGTGAACATGGCGGCGCGGGTGAAGGCAGCGAAGGTGCCGAGGGCAACGAAGGTGCGGGTGGCGGGGAGGAATCCGCCACCCAGTACAGCCTCACCGATACCTACTGGAGTACGCGCGCCGGTGCCCGTCTTGTCCTGAAATACGATGCCGCCAACCAACGATTCACCGGTACCGTGACCAACGTTACCGGCGCCACGCTCCCGCGCGTTCGTGTTGAAGTGCATCTCTCGAACGGCCAGGAACTCGGGCCGACCACGCCGATCGACCTCGCACCCGGCCAGACCGTCCCCATCAACCTCCCGGCGCCCGGCGAAGTCTTCACCACCTGGGGCGCGCATCCCGAGGTGGGAAGCGAAGGCGCAAGCGAACCCACGGCGACGTTCACGCCCGGGTTCGGAAATTGGGCTGCCGTCAATGGCGTCGACCTTGGCATCGAGCACCCGGGCTATCAAATGAGCGCGTGGTACACCTCGCAAGGCAACGTCTTGAAGCCGCACCTATCCCCCGGTCCCGCACCGGAATACCAGCCGACGGGAGCGGCGACATGGACGGGTGAATGGGCCGGCCGCTACGGCACCAATCCCGCCATCACCACCGGCGCGGCGAACGTCACCGTCGCGCTGAGCTCAGGTGCCCCGGAAGCCGCCCTCGCCCTCGAGGGCATTCCATCCCTCGGCACCCTTGAATGGGCCGCGATGCCAGTCTCCGGCGGACGTTTTGCGGGTTCCACCACGGCCCACTCGCAGGCGTATGACGCCACCGGCCAGTTCGGCGGCAGCAACCAGGCCGGTGTCGTCGGCTACGCCACCGGCCCGAACTTCCAGTCGGTGTTTTACGGCGACAAGAAGTGACGCCCCGGTGCGGCGCGTCCCCAGCAAAGAATCCGCGAAGGCACCTTCGCTGGAGGACACGCGCGGGCCGTCACTTGCGGTAGCGCACGACCGAGATGCCAATGCCTCACGGAGATGGCGTCTCCCGTCCGACGTCGTACAGGACTCCAGTGACGGAGGGGACGCGTTCTCCTCCGCCCTCCTCGAACCATATTTGCAATTCCCAATGCACCCGGCTCCTGCCCGGCACTCTCTGGCCAGAGCCCGGTGCCCTGCGGGCCGCCGCTCATCGGACCATCCGCGGAGCACCGGAAGTCGGCGATTTCACCCTTGCGCCAAATCCGCCGCCGCCAGGCGTCTTCATGACAAACACGTCATTGGCCCGCACTTGGGTTTCGTCGTTCCCCGCGAGACTTTCGATTGTCCCGTCGCTGCGTAGAACGGAGTTTTTGCCGGCCAGTCCTGCTCGGCCGCCGTTTGCACCAAACGGAACGGTTTCCCTGTGCGATGACAGGACAGTGACCGTCATCGGTTCCAGAAACCGCAGTTTGCGCACGATGCCGTCGCCGCCCCTGAATTCGCCGGCACCGCCCGAACCCGTTCGGATCGAGAATTCGTCCACGCGGACCGGGAAGCGGTCTTCCAGCACTTCTGGGTCAGTCATCCGGGTGTTCGTCATGTGGCTGTGCACGGCGCTCGCGCCGTCAAAGCCGTCGCCCGCTCCGGTACCGCCACAGATCGTCTCGTAGTTCTGGTACTTGTCGTTGCCGTAGACGAAATTGTTCATGGTGCCCTGCGACCCGGCAACAACCCCGAGAGCGCCGTAGAGCGCGTCCGCGATGGCCTGGCTGACCTCGGTGTTTCCCGAGATGACGGCGGCTGGATATTCAGGATTGATCATGGTGCCTTTGGGCACGACAATCCTGATCGGCTTCAGGCACCCCTCGTTCATCGGAATGTCGGCACCGACGAGAGTCCTGAATACGTAAAGGACCACTGCGCGGCAAATCGAGAAGGGCGCGTTGTAGTTCATCTCGTCCTGAGGAGAGGTGCCCGTGAAATCGATGACGGCGCTGCGCGTCTCGTGATGCACCGAGATCCGCACCTTGATCCGGGCACCGCCGTCAAGCAGGTAGGTGAACCGGCAGTCCTTCAGAACATCCAGAACGCGCCGGACGCTCTCTTCGGCGTTGGCCTGGACGTGACCCATGTAGGCCTGAACGACATCCAGCCCGAATTGATCGACGATCCTGGTCAGCTCCTGCGCACCGGTGGCGTTTGCGGCAACCTGGGCCGCGAGGTCGGCTAGGTTCTGGTCTACGTTGCGGCACGGGAATTTTCCGGATGCCAGCAAGTCCCTGGTTTCGCCTGCCCGCAACGTGCCTTGGGCAACGAGGAGAAAGTTGTCGATCAGCACACCCTCCTCGTCGATATGACGGCTGTCGGGGGGCGCAGATCCAGGCGTCTTGCCTCCAATGTCCGCATGGTGGCCGCGTGAGGCGGTGAGAAAGATGATGTCTTCACCTGCCTTGTCAAACACCGGCGTTATCACGGTTACGTCTGGAAGATGGGTCCCGCCATCGTAAGGGTTGTTCATCATGAAGACGTCGCCCGGGCGAATTCCGCCCTCGTTCTTGCGCAGGATGGTACGTACGCTTTCACTCATCGAACCGAGATGAACGGGCACATGCGGCGCATTGGCAACCAGATCGCCGTTGGCCGCGAAGATGGCGCAGGAAAAGTCCAGGCGCTCCTTTATGTTCACCGAACTGGCGGTGTTGGCCAGCGTCGCGCCCATCTGATCGGCAACGGACATGAACAGATTGTTGAAGACTTCGAGCATCACCGGGTCGGCGCCGGTGCCGATGGCCTCCTCGCGCCGAAGCGGCGTGATGCGGCGCAGGACCAAGCCACCGCCGGGAAATCCCTCTGCCTGCCAGCCCGGTTCGACAACGTTCGTTCCGGTCGGTTCGACAATGATCGCCGGGCCCGCCAACTCGTCCTGTGCCTTGATCTGTTCGCGTGTCACCAGCGGCACGTCCTGCCATGCCGCTTCCGAGTACATTCGGGCGGTCTGGTCCCCAGTCCTCGGTTCGTCGCGCGACGTCAACGCCACGTTCTCTCCTGTGGAGCCTATGGCCTCTGCCGTCAACAAGTCGACGATCAGGTCGTCATGCTCCGGCACAAAACCGAAGCGTTGTCGATGAGCCCACTCGAACTCCGCCCGCATGGCGGCTTCCTCGCCGAACGGCACGGGGATTGCATGATGCGAACCCGGCGTGCGGACATGGGCCGTGCAGACAACTTCAAGCCGGTCTTCGTCGACACATTGGCCCAGGACTTCGTTCCGCGCTTCGCTGCCGATTTCTTGCAGAATCTTCCTGGCTGCTTCGGTTTCGGAAATCGAAGCGGAGAACTGGTGCTCACGGATGACGCGGATGTCGGCGAGTCCCATTCCGAACGCAGACAGGACACCTGCGAAGGGGTGTATGAAGATGCTCTCCATGCCAAGCACGTCGGCCACCTGGCAGGCGTGCTGCCCGCCAGCGCCGCCAAAGCAGTTCATCGTGTATTGCGTCACGTCGTAGCCGCGCTGAACGCTGATCTTCTTGATTGCGTTGGCCATGTTTTCCACGGCGATGCGCAGGAAACCCTCCGCCAGCGCCTCGACACTCATCGCGGCCTCGCCGGTTTCACGGGCGATTTCTTCGGCCAGCGTCTCGAACCCGGCTCGGGCAGCCCCGACGTCCAGGGGTTCGTTGCCGTCGGGTCCGAACACGGCGGGGAAATGATCCGGCTGGATTTTCCCCAGGACGACGTTGCAGTCCGTTACCGCCAGAGGGCCGCCGCAGCGATAGCTGGCGGGACCGGGACTGGCACCTGCGCTTTCGGGGCCAACCTGCATGCGCCCCTGGCGAAAGGACAGAATCGAGCCGCCTCCCGCAGCAACCGTATGAATGCTCATCATCGGCGCGCGCATTCTCACGCCAGCCACCTCGGTTTCGAAGGAACGTTCGTATTCGCCCGCATGGTGGCAGACGTCAGTTGACGTGCCGCCCATGTCAAAGCCGATCAGCCTTTCGAAACCAGCGTCCCTGGCCGTCCGCACCATGCCTACGACACCACCGGCAGGGCCGGAGAGGATTGCGTCCTTGCCCTGAAACCGAGTGGCATCCGTCAATCCGCCGTTCGACTGCATGAACATGAGGGACCCGCGGCTCCCACGGCCTGCTCCGAGAGCTTCGCCGACACGATTCACGTATCGCTTCAGGATGGGGGAGAGATATGCATCGACCACGCTCGTGTCGCCACGTGCGACCAGCTTGACCAGCGGGCTCACCTCGTGGCTGAGCGATACCTGGTTGAATCCCTGCTGACGCGCCATATCACCGATATGCGCTTCGTGCTCCCGGAAACGGTATCCATGCATGAGGGCGACGGCGACGGATCTGAAGCCTTCGCCATAAGCCTTGGCAAGCGCCGCGCGGACCTGGTGACAGTCCAGGGGCTCGACGATGCACCCCTGGGCGTCGACGCGCTCTTCGACCTCGACAACGCCTTCGTAGAGCAGTTCGGGCAGCCGGATGTCGAGATCAAAGAGCCTCGGCCGGTTCTGGTATCCAATTCTGAGCAGGTCCCGCAATCCCTTGGTGATGAACAGGACAGTTCGATCGCCCTTTCGCTCAAGCAGAGCATTGGTCGCCACGGTCGTGCCCATCCTGACCGTTTCAATCGCGCCTTCGGGAATCGGATCATCCGATGCCAGGCCAAGGATTTCCCGAATGCCCTGCACCGCCGCGTCGCTGTACCTTTCGGGATTTTCCGACAGCAGCTTGTGCGTCTGAAGCGTACCGTCGGGCTTTCGCGCGACGATGTCCGTGAATGTACCGCCCCTGTCGACCCAGAATTGCCACATGGCCCGGCTCCCTTGGCTTCCGGGCCGCAGCCCGGCATCGATCTGTCGAATTCCCGGTTACCGGATCCGCCGCTATTGCTGAAGCAAAGACGGCAGGAACAGCGCAATGTTCGGCATTGCAATCAGCGCAGCAACCATCAGCAGCATGGTCAGGACGAACGGAATGGTCCCGATCATTACCTCGCTCATCCTGCCGCTCTTCCTGGCGCCTTGTACAACATAAAGGTTCAAGCCGACGGGCGGCGATATCAGCGCCATCTCGATCAGCACGATCATCAAGATGCCGAACCAGATCACGTCGTACCCCTGTTCAATGATCAGCGGCACGATGATCGGAATGGTGACAACCATGAGTGACAGCGTCTCGATGAAGAATCCCAGCACGATATAGATGCAGACGACGACGAGTATCGTCATCAGCGGCGAGAGTCCGAGACCGTCGAGCATGGATTTCAATTCCGCACCGAGACCTGCGGAAGCCAAGGTGAAGTTGAGGAACGACGCGCCGATGATGACCAGCATGATCATCGAAGTGGTCTTGATGGTTCCCACAAGACTTTCGCCGATCATCCTGATCGACAAGCCACCAACGCACGCAGCGATCACGACAGCCCCTGCGACACCAACTGCGGCCGCTTCCGTAGGAGTGGCCCAGCCCTTGTAGATCGTGCCGACGATCACGGCGAACAGGATGATGATCGGCACCAGTTGCGCCAGCGCACGGATCATTTCCGCAACGGGGAAGAAGCGGCGGAGACCGCCCAGTTCCGGACGCACGAGGCAGATCAGGGCGGCAATGATCATGAAGCCGAGCGCCAGGAGCAATCCCGGAATCAACCCGGCAAGAAACAGTTGCGGAATGGATGACTGGGTCAGGAACCCGTAGACGATCAGGTTGATCGACGGCGGGATCATGATGCCCAGAGTGCCCCCGGCAGCAATGGCGCCCGAAAAGAGCCTGGGGTCATATCCCAGCTTCTCGGCCTGCGGCATTGCGACCGTGGCCACGGTCGCCGCTGTTGCAACCGACGAACCGGAAATCGCGGAAAACATGGTCGACGTGGCGACATTCGCGTGCACCAGCCCGCCGGGAAGCCAGGACACCCAGCGGTCGAGCGCAGCATACGTGCGGGTCGCTATGCCGCTGCGAACCAGGATTTCCCCGAGCAGAACGAAAAACGGGATAGCGATCAGCGTCGCGTTGTTGGACGTCGACCAGACCAGGTTCCCGAGTCCCTTGGTGAGCGGGAACGGGCTGAGGAACACGTCGATTCCAAAGCCTAGCAGAAAGAGTACGATGCCGACCGGAATCGAAAGCGTCAGCAGGGCGAGCAGCCCTATGGATACCGAAGAAATCAAATGTGAATCTCCTCGTCTTCGACGAACGTTCCAATGGCGGCTTCGGATCGGGAAAACTCTCCGCGCAGAACCAGGAGAACCGCGGCCAGGAGCGTGACCCAAGCCACGACCGCGAACCAGACCCAACCGGCGAACCAGGGAATCTGCACCAGTTGCAGCGGGGTCTCCAGCGGGGTGTTGGCGCGTGAACCATTGATGATCGACCGTTCAACGACCGGCCAGCTCCGGAACGCAATGACCGTGATGGTCACCGACAGCACGCTCATTGAAAGCAGGTCGAACAGCGAACGTCCGAGGGCGTTCACGCGCCCCCGGAGAAAGTCGATGCGGACATGGCTGAGTTCAAGGAGCGCAAAGCCCATTCCCCAGGACGTGACGATTGCCATTACGTATCCGCTGACTTCATCGGTGCCGCCGAGGGAGGCGCCCAGCTTCCTGATGATGATCTCTGCGAGAATGAAGACGACGCAGAGTAGCAGGAGGATACCGATCAACATCGCCACGCCTCGGTTCAATTGACGCATCAAGGCCAGCAACCTTTCTGGCATAGGACGTCCTCCCTCCTTCTCGGCCCTATTCAGCACTGATCCTTACGCCGACGGTTTCGCCGACGGAGGCATTCCAGCGCTCCGTCCACTCGGCACCGGCACGCTCGGCCCATGCCGGCAGAACTTCGTTCACCAGAATCGAGCGGGCCTTGTCGAAGTCGGCTTGCGACACTTCCACGAGAGTCATGGAGCGTGCCTCACCCGCCGGGCATTCGCCGTTTCCGGTCAGGCATGCGATATCGTTGACCAGCGCATCCTGGGCCACTGCCCAGGCAGGGTCTTCAAATCCGGACGCCACGTGTGACTGAATGAGATCGCGTGTTTCGGCGCTCAGACTGTTCCACTTGTCCACGTTGATCGCGGTGACGACCGAGTCCCAGCCTCCCAAGGGAATTGCCAGAAGGTGGGTTGACACTTCCCACCAGCCAGCGCTGTAGCCGGATCCGGCCCCTGTCACAGCGCAGTCAACCACGCCCTTCTGCAACGCGCCAGGAACTTCGGCGAAGTTGACGTTTACGCCTTCGGCTCCCAGTGCCTCAAGGAACTTGGCGGTCATCCGACCCGAAGCTCTCACCTTCAGGCCTTGCAGACCGTCGAGGTCGGCAACCTCCGCGTTGCAGAACACCACCTGCGGTGGATAGGGCGCGATCGCCAGCACGTGGCTGTTGAAACGGGTGCGGAAAATGTCGGCAACCATTGGCCGCGCCGCATCGACCATCGCACGAGCCTCGTCAGCACTCAGTGCGAGAAGCGGCACATCAAGCCCTTCAAGTTCTGGTGCGTCCGCGACCGCGTAGTCGGCGACAGTCATCGCCACGTCATAGACGCCGTCGCCCAAAAGCCGAAAGACGTCTCCGACACCTAGGTTCATCTGATTGTGCGTGGTCAGGTTCACGTTGATCGAACCGCCGGATGCTTCGGGAAGCGTCTCTGACCAAAACGGTGCCTCGAATTGCTTGTGCAGGGGCAGGCCTGACCAGCTGCCCACGACAGTCAGGTCCTCGGCAAGCGCAGGTGCTGCCACCAGCGCCGTCGCCGCCATAAGTGCCAAGGGTCTTCTCATGTCAGTCTCCTTTCTGAGTTTGAATTTGAGCGTCGGTTGACCGGAGAACCGGAACCTCCGCATCGTCGTCGATGTCCGTGATCAGCATGTGTCCCGGCTTGTGCGTGATGCAGATGGGAAGCAGCGCCTGCTCGATTGCCACCTGCGGCGTGACACCGCACGCCCAGAAGACAGGAACCTGGCCTTCGCCTATCGGACTAGCATCACCCCAATCCGGCAGGTCTATGTCGCCTATGCCGATCTCGCCGGGATCGCCCCAATGCAGCGGCGACCCGTGCGCCATCGGGAATCGCTTGCTGATTTCCGCGGCTTGCGAAAGGCGATCCCGGTCAATGGCGCGCATGCTCACGACCATGGGACCCTTGAACGGTCCCGCCGCGATCGTGTCGATGTTCGAGCGGTACATAGGCACCGTCCTGTTGTTGTCGATGTGCCAAAGGGAGATGCCAGCCGCCATCAGGGCGCGTTCGAACGTAAATGAACACCCAAGTGCGAAGGCAACGAAATCATCGTTCCAGAGGTCGGTTATGTCGAAACGGGACTCCGCCAGCGCCCCGTTCTTGTAAACATAGTAGGCTGGAACGTCCGTTCTGACGTCGATGTCTCGCCCCAGCGTGGACATTGCAGGATTGCCCGTGTCGGACACGCCCACGAGCGGGCACGGCTTGGGATTGCGCTGACAGTAGCGCATGAAGTCAAGTGCAAAGGGCTTCGGCAGGATTGCCAGATTGGCCTGAAGCTTGCTTCGCCCCAGCCCTGCCGTGTGAGAGCGGTATGCGCCCGACCTGATTTGACCCCGGATCTCCCCGGCATCCAGGGACATCAAATCATTGAAGCTGTATTTCAATTCCGATGCTTCCATGCTTCGGAAGAGTCGGTCCATCAGGATATAAAATCAAATTGAATTTAGTTTTGAGAATACATAAGAGAAATTTATATTGTCCGCTGCGCGACGTCCCTCGCCAGATGCGCAGCGGTTTCCAGCATGTGGCTCTTCGGTTCTCCGAGGTACGACGCCGTGAACTTCAGCGGATTGGGCAGCCATCCAGGATCGAACTCCTGGACACGTCCGTCGTCGGCAAGCCGTTGCCCCAAGGCCTTGGGAAGTGCGGCGACGCCGATCCCCGCCTCGACAAGCCTGAAACATGATTCCAGGGACGAGGACGGAAAGAGCACGACATGGGGACCGAAGCGTCCGAAAAGTTCGGATTTCAGCTCTCGAAATGGCCTGGTACCTTTCGCGTACGTGATCACGGGCGTCTTCGTGAAATCAACTGCAGCCTCGCGCGCCGTTCCTGCGGCTCCTGACCGGTACCAGGCAAGGTCGAAGGCAGGCAATTCGACATTGTCCACGGTGAAATCCGAAATCGGGCCCAGCAGGATTACGAGGTCCAGTTCTCGCGTCAGAAGGCCCTCACGCAGGTGAGCGGATATGTCGACACTGATTTCGATCTTCACCTTCGGATAAAGCCGGTGCAGGTCCGATACAAACTCTGCCAGCCAACTCTGAGCAATCGTCTCTGACACGCCCAGGCGCAGAAAGCCGTCGACCTCTCCCGGGTCCATGACGTTCTCTTCGACGAGTTCCGCGAGCTGCCTGAACTGCTCGGCGTATCCGACCAGCAGATCTCCTTGCTTGGTAAGGCGAACTCCTGATCCTGTTCGCTCAAACAACTCTGTTCCGAGTGTCTCTTCAAGGCTCTTGATGCGGGATGTCACGGCCGGTTGGGTCAGGTGCAGCACGTCCGCTGCCCTGTTGATGCTGCCGACACGAACGACCGCCAAAAATGTCCTGAGCTGTTCGAGTTTGAGTTGCGGCATGGCGAAATCACAAAGGCGCCGGGAATTCGTCGAGGAGGCGCATGTTCTGCGTTGAAGGAGAATTCGGGGAACTCGGCTGGCGTCGAGCCGACCCTCAACGGGAGATCACGTCCCATGCCGAAGAAGTTACCCGGCTTCCCGCACACTCGGCAATCACTTTCCGAACTCATCGGAAACAAGCCTCCGGCTTTGGTGGCCTTGGACATGCCGGTACGGCAGAGCGTCACCAGGAGGACACATCGCGACCAGTGGCTGGCAAGGCCCCGTGCCTGCTCAGGTGTCATCCGGGAGTCGCCTTGCCAGCTGTGCGCGAGCATTCCAAAGGCGGTAGAGCATGTCTGCGTACGGAATCCTCGACCATGACGGTGCGGGTCGGTAACGCCGCCAGGTGACGGCCTTGCCCGGTCGAACCGTGCCGCGTCAGGCAACCAGGGCCGAATCATCCTGCTGAGTTGCTTCAGTTCAGTGCTACGCCGTGGCCGGTCCTTGAAACCGATCCCGATCTTCGCGCAACCTGCTTGCCGGGACTTCGTCATGGGGCGCGTCCTGGGCTGGAGCAACGCGGATCGGGTCGTCCACGATCGGTTGACAGACCGGCCGAAGGTCCGGAAGCGCAGGCGCTCGCGTGCCGCTTGACCAGTGCAACGGCGGCAGTGATCTTGGTCGCGAGAATGAGCGAGAAGGGGAAATCGGGATGCACAAGCCCACCAGACGCGCGCTGCTGAGTTCGATCGGCGCCACCGCCGGATCGGCGGCAGTCTATCGGACCATGGATGCCCTGGGCATGCTGGGAGCGAGCGCTGCCCACGCGGCCACACTGGATCTTTCGCCCGGCTCCGGCGAGGGCGGACACGTCGTCATTCTGGGTGCGGGAGTCTCGGGCCTGGCTGCGGCGTGGGAGATGTCCAGGGCTGGCTGGCACTGTACCGTCCTCGAGGCGACGGGGCGGCCGGGCGGACGCAACTTGACCGCGCGCGGTGGCGATGTGTTGACCGAACGCGGAATGCGACAGGAAGTCTGCTTCGATCCGGAGGATCATCTCTACGCCAATCTCGGCCCGGCGCGCATTCCCTATCATCACCGAACGGTGCTCGGATACTGCAAGGCATTCGGCATTGATCTCGAAGTCTTCACCAACGACAACCGCGCTGCCCTGTTCCATGACAGCACGCGCTTCGGAGGCAGGCCGGTCGTCGCTCGCAGGGTGTTGACCGACATGCGCGGCTACGTGGCCGAACTCCTGGCCAAGGCAGTTGAGCGGGGTTCACTGGACGCGGAACTGACGTCGTACGACAAGGAGCGCGTACGCGCGATGCTGACGAGTTTCGGCGGGCTGAAGGAAGATCAAGGCTATGCCGGCAACAACCGCGCCGGCTATCAAGGCGCACCCGTCCACGCCGGACTGGAGGCTGGCGACGTCGAGGAAGTGCTGGACTTCAGCGAATTGCTGGGCGCGGACTTCTGGCAGTACAAGCTTCACTTCAGTCACTTCCTCAACCAGAACCCGACCCTGTTCCAGCCCGTCGGCGGCATGGACGCGATCGTACGCGCCTTTGCCGATCGCACCGGTCATCTCGTACAGTACGAGTGCGTCGTCCTGCAGATCCGGCGCCAGGATCGCGGGGTACGGATAGTCTATCGCGGCCCGGACGGCGCAGAGCGGGCCGTTTCGGCGGATTTTGCCATCTGCACGATCCCCGCGCCCGTGCTGAAGGACATCCCGAACGACTTTTCTTCGGAAACGCAGGCCGCGATCGAGTCGCTGGAGTTCGTCGAGGCGGTGAAGGTCGCATTCCAGGCAAAGCGTCGCTTCTGGGAGGATGACTCGGCGATCTACGGAGGCATATCCTGGACCGACAGCGACATCACCCAGATCTGGTATCCGTGCAACGGCTATCACCGGCCCAAGGGCGTACTGGTCGGTGCCTACATCTGGAGTTCGGGGCCGGGGCGGCGCTATTCCGCCATGTCGGGACCGAAGCGCCTTCGCGCCGCATTGGCAGAAGGCGAGCCACTGCACCCGGGATATGCGGGTGAGATGGATTGCGGCATCAGCCGCGCCTGGCTCAACGTTCCCTTTCAGAATGGCGGATGGCCGCGCACCAATCCCGACGCCGCTGCAGCACTGCGCTTGGGCGACGGACCGTTCCACTTCGCCGGCGACCAGGTAACCGCCCTGCCCGGTTGGCAGGAAGGCGCCCTGCTTGCCGCCCACGCTGCCGCAGAGGCCATCCACCGACAGTTCACCGGCAGGTGACTTGACGTCCGGAATTCGCGCTTTCGCAGGTGGTGACCGCGCTGGCGGCTGGCCCGCGATGAGTGAATGCACCTCGCCCGCGAGGCGGCAGAAGCCCGGAACGCGGTCAGGACAATTCCCTTGAGATTCCGATGCAGTTCTGACACCTGACACCCATGACCGCGCTGATCTTCCGGAATGCCCGATTGATCGATCCCGAAAGGGGGACCAACAAGGCCGGAACCCTGGCCGTTCGCGACGGTGTCATCGTTGGCCCGCAGGGCATGGACGATGCCGAAGAGATCGATTGCAACGGGAAATGCCTGGCACCCGGCATCATCGACATCGGCGTCAAGGTCAGCGAACCCGGCGAACGCCACAAGGAGAGTTTCCGCACCGCAGGCATGGCCGCCGCTGCCGGCGGCATTACGACGATGGTCACCCGGCCGGACACGCTGCCCGCCATCGACACGCCCGAAGTTCTGGAATTCGTTCGCCGGCGAGCGAATGAGGCCGCGCCCGTCAACGTCCTGCCCATGGCGGCTTTGACGCGTGGCCGCGAAGGTCGCGAAATGGCCGAAATCGGATTCCTTCTTGATGCGGGCGCCGTGGCCTTTTCCGATTGCGATCGCGTTGTCCATAGCACCAAGGTCTTCGCACGCTGCTTGGCTTATGCGGCCTCGCTTGGCGCCCTGGTGATCGGGCATCCGCAGGAGCCGGAACTCTCGTCTGGAGCGTCTGCCACAAGCGGAAAGTTCGCAGCGCTCAGGGGGCTTCCCTCGGTCTCGCCACTGGCCGAGCGAATGGGCCTCGATCGGGACATTGCCGTCGTCGAATTGTCGGGCGCAAGATACCACGCCGACCAGGTGACCACGTCACGCGCGCTCCACCGCCTCGAACGCGCCAAGCAGGCGGGGCTGGACATCACTGCCGGAGTTTCAATCCACCACCTGACCCTGAACGAGATCGACATCGGAGACTATCGGACCTTCTTCAAGGTCAAGCCGCCGCTGCGCTCCGAGGTTGACCGTCTGGCTGCCGTGGACGCCGTGTCGAACGGCCTGATAGACATCATAAGCTCGATGCATACGCCGCAGGACGAGGAATCGAAACGCTTGCCGTTCGAGGAAGCGGCATCCGGTGCAATAGGCCTCGAGACGCTTCTTCCCGCAGCACTGCGCCTGGTCCATGCGGGCCATCTTGACCTGCCGACGCTTTGGCGCGCCCTGTCGCTGTCGCCAGCATCACGGCTCGGGCTTGCCGCAGGCCGCCTGAGCATTGACGCGCCGGCCGACCTGGTCCTCTTCGACCCCGATGCGCCGTTCGTGCTTGACCGGTTCAAATTGCACTCGAAATCCAAGAACACGCCCTTCGACGAGGCCCGAATGCAGGGCAGGGTTCTCGGCACTTGGGTTGCGGGACAGCGGTCAGACACGCCGGACGACCGATCGAACTGAGACGCTTGCCGCCAGCATGGCCTGCCCTACGTCGGCCCCAGCAGGAGCCAGATGATGCCGGAATTCGATGCGACCCTTTCGGAACTCTTGATCACGGCCCTGCTGGCCTACCTTGCAGGTTCAATTCCGTTCGGGCTGCTCGTGTCGCGCGCATTCGGCCTGCCCGACCCGCGCGGCATAGGATCCGGCAACATCGGGGCTACCAATGTTCTGCGGACCGGGTCCAAGGCCGCTGCACTTGCGACTCTGCTCCTTGACGCCGCGAAGGGCCTTGTCGCGGTCATTGTCTCAAGAGCGCTTGTTGGCGAAGACGCCGCGCAGATTGCCGGGCTCACGGCGTTCCTGGGCCATGTCTTTTCCGTTTGGCTCGGCTTCCGGGGCGGAAAGGGCGTGGCAACCCTGCTTGGCGCGCTGGCAGGATTCGGCGCCCTGATCGGGCTGACGGCGATGGCTGCGTGGCTCGGCATCTTTCTCGTCTGGCGAATCTCTTCCCTTTCGGCGCTCGTGGCCGCTGCACTCACGCCAGCCGTGGCCCTCATGCTCGGACAAGGACACATGATCGTGGCTACATTGCTCATGGCGATTGTCGTCTTCTGGTCGCACCGTGCCAATATACGTAGGTTGCTCGACGGCACCGAACCCCGAGTGACACGGAACGCACCGTAGGCACCGGTGCGCCCAGCCATCGTTCGTTCACCGGCAGCACAAGTCCCCATTGTCCCCGACCTCGCCCCCGCGTAGCTTCGGCCTCATGGAATTCCAGGCAATGAAGGCCGCCCTCGAATGGCAGATCGCGTGCGGCGCGGACGAATCGATACTGGATGCACCGATTGACCGGACCGCGCTGCCGAAGCCTGAAGAGCAGCCAAGACAGGCGCCGGTCCTGGAAGCTGATCCGGACATCGACGCCGTCGCAGTCGCAAGGAATGCCGCCGCGGCGGCAATCGATCTCGCGACGCTCCGAGCGGCGATGGAATCCTACGAGCACTGCGATCTGAAGCGCGGTGCCAAGCAGCTCGTGTTCTCGGACGGCAATGCCGGTGCGCGGGTGATGATCATCGGCGAAGCCCCGGGACGCGACGAAGACATCGAGGGCCGGCCATTCGTGGGCCGCGCGGGGCAGTTGCTGGACCTGATGTTCAGCCACATCGGCCTTTCCCGCACGGAATCCGACGGGAAAAATGCGCTCTACATTGCCAACGTGCTGCCCTGGAGGCCGCCGCAAAATCGCGACCCGAAGCCCGAAGAAATGAAAATGATGCTGCCCTTTCTCGAACGGCATGTCGAATTCGTCGATCCCGACCTGATCGTCGCCATGGGCAACCACGCTTGCCTGGCACTCCTCGGACAGCGCGGTATCACGAGGTTGCGGGGAAAGTGGAAGAAGGCCCTGGGCAAGCCGACGCTGCCGATGTTCCATCCCGCCTATCTCCTGCGCACACCGGAAGCCAAACGCGAAACATGGGCTGATCTTCTCAGCCTCAAGGAAAGGCTCGGAGCATGAACATCCTTGCCTTTTCCGACCTGCACCACTCGAAATCGAAGGCGGAGGCCCTGGTCTCAATGAGCCAGGAGGCGGATCTGGTGATCGGGGCCGGAGATTTCTGCAACATGCGACAAGGGCTCGACGACGCCATGCGCATGCTCGACGGCATCGGATGCCCGATGGTCGCCGTGCCAGGCAATGCAGAAAGCGCGGAAGAACTTCGCGACGCAACCGGAGCCGGCACGATCGTGCTTCATGGCGAGGAAACCGATTTCGAGGGGCTTCGCCTGTTCGGCCTCGGATACGGCGTACCTGTAACGCCATTCGGCCCCTGGTCGTGCGATCTCGACGAGGCTGCCGCCGCCGCAATGCTGCAGCCATGCCAAACCGCCGACATCCTTGTCACGCATTCGCCGCCAAAGGGTGTTGCAGACGCGACTTCGAACGGCGTCTCCGTCGGATCGGAATCCATCCGCGAAGCGATCGAGCGCGTTCAGCCGAAGCTGGCGCTGTGCGGCCATATCCACGATTCCTGGGGTCGGTCGGGACGGATCGGCAAGACCCAGGTATGCAATCTCGGTCCTTCGGGCCGCGTCTTCGAGGTCGCGCCATGATCGATCCGCTGATCATGATCGCCTTCATTCCGGCAGCACTGGCATTGAACCTGACACCCGGCGCCGACATGCTCTTCTGCCTGGCGCAAGGCGCACGCGCAGGCATGCGTGCAGCCCTCGCGGCTTCGGCGGGGGTCTCCAGCGGCACAATGGTGCACGTGACTGTGACAGGCCTAGGCCTCGGCTACCTGGTGGCGCAGCATCCGATCCTGTTCGACGTCATCCGATATGCAGGCGTCGTCTATCTCCTCTGGCTTGCACTGAAGACCCTTCGTACGCCTCTCGCCACGCGTGACATGCCCGACATCCGTCATGCCCGGGCCTTCAGGGACGGGCTGGTCGTGAACCTGACCAATCCCAAGGTCGCCCTCTTCATCCTGGCATTCGTGCCGCAATTCGTGGATCCTGGCCGCGCCGTCCTGCCGCAATTCCTGATACTGGGCGCAGTCATCGCTGCCGGAGGATTCATCATCAACGGCGCCGTTGGCGCGTTCTCTGGCAAAATTGCCCACCTGATGGCCCGGACGCCAAAGCTCGATCAGGCCCTTCGAGTCATTTCCGCTTCCATCTTCGCCATCCTGGCGCTCCGCCTCGTGCTTGAAGGACGGCGCGCGTGAGCGGCGTCGACGAAACCCGGGAATTCATCCCGGTCCGCGTTGCGGTGCTGACGGTCAGCGACACGCGAAGCCTCGCGGATGACCGTTCGGGAGACATGCTCGAGGGGCGGATCGAGGATGCGGGCCACGAGCTCGCGGCCCGCGAAATCGTAACCGATGACCGTGCACGAATTGCAGCACTGCTGCGAGAATGGAGCCGGCGCGACGACATCGACGTGATCCTTTCGACCGGCGGCACCGGGCTGACGGGGCGAGACGTTACGGTCGAGGCGCACAGGGACGTCTACGAAAAGGAAATCGACGCATTTGGCACGGTCTTCACGCAGATCTCGATGAAGAAGATCGGCACTTCAGCTGTCCAGAGCCGCGCCTGCGGCGGGGTGGCGAACGGAACCTATCTGTTTGCGCTCCCCGGCAGCCCCGGCGCCTGCAGGGACGCATGGGACGAGATTCTCGCCGTCCAGTTCGACAATCGCCACCGGCCTTGCAATTTCGTCGAGATCATGCCGCGACTCGCCGAGAAAGTGCGACGGAAATAGCGCTCGCGATCGTTTCATCATTCGAATTTTGCCAAACGCGCGATTCAGCGACATAATGCAAGAGGAAACGAATGCAATGAACGGGTAATGCCTTGCGATTCCTGAGACGCTCTCTTGTAGGCCTGTTCCTGCTGTCCGTGACGCTCGGATTGCTGGCCTATGCCGGGAACATGGTTCAGGGCGCGCTTGAGGCTCGTCTTTCGGAGGAGCCGCGGCAGCGCCCTCAGCGGGAACGAGTGTTCGCGGCAAATGTCATTGCCATACAGCCTGAAACCATACGTCCCGTGCTGTCGACATTCGGCGAGGTCCGTGCCCGGCGTACCCTGGCCTTGCGTGCCTCGGCGGCGGGCGAGGTCATCTGGACATCCGAAAAGGTCGAGGAGGGCGGAGAGGTCGAGGAAGGCGATCTCCTGGTCCGCATCGACCCGGTCGAGGCACAGTCAGCGCTCGACACAGCGCGCGCCGATCTCTCCGAGGCGGAGGCAGACCTGCGCGACGCCGACCGCCAGCGCGCGCTTGCCGCGGATGAAATCCTCGCTGCAGAAAACCAGGCGCGGCTGCGCGCAAACGCCCTCGACCGCCAAAAGGATCTCATGCAGCGCGGCGTCGGCTCCACCGCTTCCGTCGAAACCGCCGAACTTGCGCTTTCCACGGCGAAACAGGCCGTCCTGTCGCGCCGCCAGGCTGCGGCCAATGCCGAAGCAAGAATCGATCAGGCCAGAACGGCGCTGGAGCGTCGGCGAATTGCCCTTGCGGATGCCGAGCGCAGATTGGCGAACACCGGGATCGAGGCCGAGTTCGCAGGTGTCCTGAGCGACGTCACTGTCACCGTGGGCGAGCTGGTTTCGGCTGGCGAGACCCTTGCGCGGATCATCGACCCGGCCGAACTTGAAGTCGCGTTCCGCGTCTCGACGCCCCAGCATACGCGCCTGCTCAACGACGGCGGACGCCTGATCGGCGCGGATGTCACGGCTTCGATCGACATACTCGGCGTGGATCTCGAAGCGTCGGGCAGGATCAGCCGCGAAAGCGCCGCCGTCGGCACCGGCCAGACCGGACGGCTTCTGTTTGCACGCCTGGAGGACGCGCCAGGTTTCCGGCCGGGCGATTTCGTGAGCGTCCGCATCATGGAGCCGCCTATAGAGCGCGCGGTCAGGCTGCCTGCGAGCGCAGTGGATGCGGCTGGAAGAGTGCTCGTCGTCGGAGGAGAGGACAGGCTTGAAGTCGCGGAAGTGCAAGTCCTCCGCAGCGAAGGCGACGATGTCCTCGTTCGTGCGCCCGGACTTGCCGAACGCGAGATCGTTGCAGAACGGACGCCGCTGCTCGGCGCCGGAATTCGCATCCGGCCCGTGCGCCAGGACGGGAGTCAGCCGGCGGAAGAAGAGCCGGAACTTCTGGCGCTGGATCCCGAACGGCGCGCAAGACTCGTTTCATTTGTGGAAAACAACCAGTTCATGCCGGACCAGGCCAAGAAACGCGTCCTGACCGCACTCAGGCAAGACATGGTCCCGGCCCGAATGGTCGAACGCATCGAAAGCAGGATGGGGGGCTGAGATGCGGCATCGCCTGCCCGGAAAGAGCGGCCGAAAACCCTCCGGAATTCGAGCCGGCCACGCATCGACTCCTTGGCTCGGCAATCTCCGTTGCGCCCCTGAACCCGAGAATCGTGTCCGGGCGCTGGGACTGATCCGGTGCGCGACAGGCGACGCGAGATTCGCTTTCACGGGGAGCCGGTGCGATGGCTCGTGATCTGGGCCAGGCGACCGGCGGCATCCTCTCGTATTTCACGAGGCACCGTACGGCAGCCAATCTCCTTCTCGCGGTCCTGGTGGTTTCGGGCCTCTATGCAGCGCCGCAGATGCGTGCACAGTTCTTCCCGGACGTCATCGTCGACGACATCACTATCAACGTTGCCTGGGACGGAGCCGGGGCGGAAGATGTTGACGCCGCCATAGTCGAGGTCCTGCAACCCACGCTGCAGGCCGTGGACGGAGTGACGGAAACGTCCTCCCGGTCGCGAGAAGGCCAAGCCACGATCAACCTTGAGTTCGAACCGGGCTGGGACATGCGGCAAGCGGAGGAGGACATCGTCGCGGCCATTGATTCAGTGACCGATCTTCCCGCCGATGCCGAAGACCCGAAGACGGTCCGCCGTCGCTGGTCGGATCGGGTCACCGACGTCGTCATCAAGGGTCCGGTGGGCGTGGACCAGCTTGCGAACTTCGCCGACGAGTTCGTCTCCCGCCTGTTTGCGGTCGGGGTCACCCGCAGCACGATACGTGGCATTGCCGCCCCGGAAACGATCGTCGAGGTCACGTCGCTCGACCTCATCCGCCACGATGTCACCATGCGCCAGATCGCCGACGCCATCGCGGAGGAGGCGGAAACGGATCCGGCGGGAGACGTTTCAGGTGCCGCCCGAGTGCGCACCGGCGTGGCCAAGCGATCCGCCGGCCAGATCGCCGACATCGTCCTGCGCACGGCAGCGGATGGCACGCCGCTCGTCGTCGGCGACGTGGCGCGCATCAGGGTCGGGGACGTGGACAGAGACCGCGCCTACTTTGTCGGCCCGGATTCCGCGATATCGATCCGCGTCGACCGTTCGGCCAATGGCGACGCGATCCGCATGCAGCGTCAGGTCGAAGAGGTCGCAGCGGCAATGCAGGCAACACTGCCGACAGGGGTTGAGATCAGCCTGATCCGGACGCTGGCGGAATCGATCACGGGGAGACTGAACACTCTTCTGGACAACGGGCTCATCGGACTGGCCCTTGTCGTGTCGCTGCTGTTCCTGTTCCTGAACACCCGCACGGCGCTCTGGGTCGCTGCCGGGATTCCGGTTGCCATGACAACGACCATTGCGATCATGTTCGCGGCCGGGCTGACCATCAACATGATCTCGCTCTTTGCGCTCATCATCACGCTCGGCATCGTGGTCGACGACGCGATCGTAGTCGGCGAGCATGCGGATTTCCGCGCGCGCCGCCTGGGGGAAAGCCCGACCGTGGCCGCGGAGAGTGCGGCGCGGCGCATGTTCACGCCAGTCTTCGCGGCTTCCTTGACGACGATCATCGCCTTTTTCGGCCTCGTTGCCATCGGAGGACGTTTCGGCGACCTGATCCGGGACATCCCGATTACGGTGATCGTCGTGCTGATCGCCTCCCTCGTGGAGTGCTTCCTCATTCTGCCCAATCACATGCGGCATGCCCTGACCCATACCGCACGGCAGCACTGGTATGACTGGCCGTCACGACAGGTGAACAGGGGCTTTCGTCTCGTTCGGGAACGCTTGTTCCGACCCTTCATCGCGACTGTCATCTGGGCCAGGTATCCCGTTGTCGCGCTGGCTATCCTGACGCTGGCCAGCCAGGCCGTGCTGTTCATATCCGGCGACGTGCCATGGCGCTTCTTCAACGCCCCTGAACGGAACTCCGTCACCGGCAACTTCGCCATGGCGCCCGGCGCCACTCGAAACGACACGCTCGAAATGATGCGAACGCTTCAGGGGGCGGTCGAGGAGCTCGGCGCAAAGTACGAGACCGAGCATGGGCTGAACCCCATCAAGTTCGCCCTCGCGGAAATTGGCGGCAACTCGGGGCGCGGGCTGTCGGGAACCGAAACCAAGGAAAGCTATCAACTGGGCTCGATTGCGATCGAGCTCATTGACGCCGACCTTCGTCCCTATTCGAGCTTCGCATTCGTGGCCGAGCTTCAGGACGCGGTTCCGCGTCATCCACTCCTCGAGACCGTCAGCTTTCGCGGCTGGCGGCGCGGCCCGGGCGGTGACGCCATCGACATCGAATTGTCGGGCGCATCCAGCGAGGATCTCAAGGAGGCTGCAGAGGCGCTCAAGTCCCAGCTCGGCCAGTACGGGGAGATCTCCGCCCTCGAAGACAATCTCGGCTACGACAAGGAGGAATTGCTTCTCGAACTCACGCCGCAGGGGCAGGCACTCGGTCTGACCATCGACACGCTGGGGGCGACGCTCCGCGCGCAGCTGAACGGCATTGAGGCGGCAACATATCCGGACGGGCCACGCTCCGCAGCTATCCGGGTGGAGCTTCCAGCCGACGAGCTGACAGCTGACTTTCTCGAGCGACTCTTGATCCGGACCGGGCCAGCGGCTGCCGGCGAAGGCGTCTACGTGCCGCTCGCGGACGTCGTGTCCGTCGAACGTCGGACCGGGTTTTCGACGATCCGTCGGGAAAACGGAATTCCCGTTGTTTCGGTCACCGGAGACCTCTCAGAAGACGATGCCGACCGCGCCAAGGATATCTCGGAGGAGATCCAAGGCACGATCTTGCCGCAGATTGAACAGGATTTCGGCATTTCGACGCATTGGTCGGGGCTGGCGGAAGACGAGCGCAATTTCCTTTCGGATGCAGGGACCGGCCTGATCCTTTGCCTGACTGGAATCTACCTCGTGCTTGCCTGGGTCTTTGCGTCATGGACTCGGCCTCTCATCGTGATGGCCATAATTCCTTTCGGACTCGTGGGCGCGATCTGGGGCCACTATCTTTGGGACGTGCCGCTCTCGATGTTTTCGGTCGTGGGCCTCATCGGCATGATTGGCATCATCATCAACGATTCCATCGTTCTGGTGACCACCGTGGACGAATACGCCGAAGAACGCGGACTTGTTCCGGCAATTGTCGACGGCGCATCCGACCGGTTGAGGCCCGTATTCCTCACGACGGCCACTACTGTCCTGGGACTGGCCCCGCTGCTCTACGAAACGTCCAAGGATGCCCAATTCCTCAAACCTACAGTGATCACGCTCACCTACGGGCTTGGTTTCGGACTCGTGCTCGTCCTCCTGCTCGTGCCGTCTCTCCTTGCAATCGGGCACGACATCAGCCGCCACTTTCGCTCGCTCCGCTTCAGCTGGACCGCAGGGCGCCGCGCCCCTGGCCTTGGTGCTTCCATCGTGGTAGCCGTAGCCGCCATCCTGGTCTGGTTTGCCGTCACGATTGGAAGCTTCCTGACGACAACCAGCATGCCGTTCGGCTTCGGCGCGGAATCGATTGAACAGGCGCTTCTGATCTATGTGGCGGGATCCGCCGCGATCTGCTTCGTCATCGGCATGCTTGCCGCATGGATCATTCCCAGATCGTAGTGGCACCGGAGTTGCACGGCACGTACCGATCCCGCATGCCCGATCCTTGCTGTCATGCAGGAGACGTTCACGACGCGACGTGCGGCAGTGAGTTCACGGATTCCGATCAGTGACAGCCTGCCATTTCGATCGCGCGCCCTTCGGACAGCACGGTCATGCGCACGTCAGCCCGCGCAAGCGCAAATGGCCGCGCCGAAGGCGGCACCATCTCGACCTCGGCCCACAATTGCTCGCCTTCGCGCCGAAGGACAGGTGACGAAACCCAGATCTCCGGGTCACCTGTTTCGACCACGACGATTTCCTCGCTGCCCATGCGCGGCAATGTCGCCTTAGCGACCAGACGCAGGCCGTCCGCGATCGGCACAAAGTCGCAACTCAGTTGGCCGCCGCTTTCCGGCCTGTCTTCAAGGATTGCCGCAAGCGCATGGTCAAGGGTTCCGTGAACAGGAAGGTCCGCGAGGACTTGCAGCCTGACCGGCACGCAGACTTCTTCGCATACCCCGATGTCGATTTCACCTCTGAGGCGCACCGGGGCCGATGCGTCATGTGTCCGCACGTTCAGCGGAAAGGTCACTTGATCGACGTAACCGATGCCCCGCATTCCACCTTGCTCGAACACCCTTGGCACGGGGAAATGCACTCCCACTGCTGCCACGTTCAAGGATCCGGACCAGTTAAAAACGGGAGGAATTCCAGATTCGCCAGGCACCCGCCAATAAGTCTTCCACCCCGGGGCAAGCCGGATCGTCAAGCCGGCCACGTGCGTGTGTCCGTCTCTCCAGCCAGGCTTCAAGTCCGCGTATGCCAATTCGTCCGGCACCTGGGCGAAGCCGGGCGCGGCAAGAGCAAGCAGCAATGCGCACAAAGTTCGAAGCATGGGGGCCTTCCTAAGGCATTATGCCCTTGGCAGAAAAGTCACATTCCGGTCAGGCGACGTGACCATTGCAGCAATGCACTTGATGAACGATCCAGCATGTCTCATGCTTTGAGGCATGAACGAAGGCAACTCATCCGGCTTGGACGGAAAGTTCCTGGTCGCCATGCCGGGCATGGGCGACCCACGGTTCGAGCAGGCTGTCATTCTTCTCTGCGCGCATTCAGAGGAAGGCGCGATGGGCTTCATTGTGAACAAGCCGGCACCGAATCTCCAGTTTGCGTCGCTTCTGGAACAACTCGGAATCGAGTCCGGTCCTCCCCAACGAGACATCCGCATCCATTTCGGCGGCCCGGTCGAAAACGGGCGCGGCTTTGTGCTGCATTCGGGCGATTACCTGTCCAAGAACTCGACACTCCAGGTCAGCGACGTTTTTGGAATGACCCCGACGCTGGACATCCTGGAGGACATCGCCAAGGGAAGCGGGCCAAGTTCAGCGCTGCTGGCGCTCGGGTATTCGGGCTGGGGGCCTGGGCAACTGGAATCCGAGATCCTGTCCAATGGCTGGCTGACCTGCGATGCCTCGCCAACAATCGTGTTCAGCGAAAACAATGATTCCAAGTGGAACGCTGCGCTGAAGTCGATTGGCGTGGACGCCATGCTGCTGTCACCTGAGGCGGGGCGGGCATAGCGCCAATGTGCAACACCCAGCGGTCGCGTCGGACTGTCTGGCAACTTGGTGCCTCAGGTGCCCCACGGTTCGGACTCAGCCCTGGCCGAGATGTTGCGTTCCCCTAGACTTGGCCAGTTCGATCTGCCGTTGTCGCTCGCGAAACCGGGCTCGATCGGCGTCACCGAACTCCCCGATGCAACTGGGGCACGACACGCCGAGCTCGTAATCGGCATGATCCCGGACGTCCCTTGCCAGTGGGCGGCGACAGGCATGGCAAAGATCATACGTACCTTCCTTCAGCCCGTGGCAAACCGACACCCTTTGGTCGAAGACGAAGCACTCCCCGTGCCAAAGGCTCTCCTCTACCGGCACTTCCTCAAGATAGCCAAGGATTCCGCCCTTGAGATGAAACACTTCCTCAACGCCTTGGCCGAGCAGGTAGTTCGTGGCCTTCTCGCAACGTATGCCGCCAGTGCAGTACATGGCGACCTTCTTGGCGCCAATGCGATGGCCGTTTGCATTCCACCAAGCCGGAAAGTCGCGAAACCGTGACGTGCCTGGGTCAATGGCGCCTTCGAACGAGCCAATCGCGACTTCATATGCGTTGCGCGTGTCGATCACGGCCACATCGTCGCACGTGATCAGCGAGTTCCAGTCAGCGGGACGAACATAGGTGCCGGCCTCGGAAACAGGGTCAATGCCGGGCTGGCCCATCGTGACAATTTCGCGCTTCAAGCGAACCTTCAGGCGGGCAAACGGCATGGCAGTCGCGGCGCTTTCCCGCCAGTCGATGTCGCTGCAACCCGGCAGCGTGCGGATCTGCTCGAAGACTGCCGCGATTCCCTGCCGCGGACCGGCGATGGTCCCGTTAATGCCTTCGCGCGCCAGCAGCACGGTCCCGCGAACTTCGTTCCGCGACGCGACCTCAACAAGCAACGGCTTGAACTGCGCGGGATCCCCAAGAGACGTGAACTTGTAGAACGATGCGACAACCGCCATGGAAGAGCCTTACCCCGGCTGCCACGCAGGCAAAAGTGCTCCCATTGAACTTTTCGAAGGCGCTGGATCGGGTGGATCGCTCGCAATGGCCCGCCCATCAAGGCCTTCCTCCACCGATAGAACGCAGCATCTGCGATTCGGCGCGCACGTCTCGAATGACAGTGGTGAATTCCCTGGCATCGCTCCTGCCGTACATCCATTGCAGCCAGCCGACTTTGCCTGCGACATGACTGCCATTGACAGCGGCGACTCGGCGGATTTGATCGACTCACCTAATGCCGCGATGCTACAGGTACAGAAGGGAGGCTCCCGTGCGACAGGACAACGAGGCGATTCTCGTAGTCGACGTCCAGAAGGACTTTTGCCCCGGCGGTGCGCTTGCCGTCCCCGGCGGCGACGAGATCGTCGTGCCAATCACCGCGCTCGTTCCCGAATTCAAGGTCCGCGTGTTCACCCAGGACTGGCACCCGGCGAACCATTTGAGCTTCGCCAGCCAGCACCAGGATCTCGATCCGTTTACCGTCACGGACATGCCCTACGGACCCCAGATCTTATGGCCCGACCATTGTGTCATTGGCTCCGGTGGAGCGGCGTTTCACGGCAGGCTGGACACGCGCACCGCCGACATCGTCATCCGCAAGGGCTTCCGCCGCGAGATCGACAGCTATTCCACATTCTTCGAAAACGACCAGTCCACTCCCACCGGGCTCGATGGCTATCTCCGAAGCCGTGGCGTCGAAAGGGTCACGCTCGTCGGACTGGCAACGGACTTCTGCGTGCAATATTCGGCGCTCGACGCGGCGCGGCTCGGATACGATGTCACCGTGTTAGAGAAACTCTGCCGGGCAATCGATCTTGATGGCTCGCTCGACGCTGCAAGGAAAAGCATGGCGGACGCGGGTGTCACTCTCGCCTGAGCGCGACATATGACCACGCAACGTGACTGTCACGGCGTGCCGCCTTTAACTTGAGGCCGGGTTCGGCTATGTCGCGCGCGACCGATTGTTCCATGCGAGGCTAGATTCATGTCGAAGATCAAGGTCGAGAACCCAATCGTTGAAATGGACGGCGATGAAATGACCCGGATTATCTGGGACTTCATCAAGAAGAAGCTGATCCTGCCCTACCTGGACGTTGACCTGCTCTACTACGACCTCGGCATCGAGGAGCGCGACCGGACCGACGACCAAATCACCGTCGATGCCGCCGAGAAGACGAAAGACGTGGGCGTCGCCGTCAAGTGCGCCACGATCACGCCGGACGAAGCCAGGGTCGAGGAATTCGGGCTGAAGCGCATGTATCGCTCTCCCAACGGAACCATCCGGAACATCCTTGGCGGCGTGATTTTCCGCCAGCCGATCATCTGCAGGAACGTTCCCCGGCTGGTGCCGGGCTGGACGCAGCCAATCGTCGTTGGCCGTCATGCGTTCGGAGACCAGTACCGTGCCACGGACTTCACGTTTCCCGGGGCCGGCAAGCTGACCATCAAGTTCGAAGGCGAGGATGGCAAGGTCATCGAGAAGGAGGTCTTCGACGCACCGGGTTCCGGCGTGACGATGGCAATGTACAACCTAGACCAGTCGATCTACGACTTTGCGCGGGCCTCGATGAACTACGCACTGAATCTCGGCTGGCCCTGCTATCTCTCGACGAAAAACACGATCATGAAGGCCTATGACGGGCGCTTCAAGGACATCTTCCAGGAAGTCTATGACAATGAGTTCAAGGATTCCTTCGAGAAGAAGAAGATATGGTACGAACATCGCCTGATTGACGACATGGTTGCCGCCGCGCTCAAGTGGTCAGGCGGATATGTCTGGGCATGCAAGAACTACGACGGCGACGTGCAATCCGACACCGTCGCCCAAGGGTTCGGATCGCTCGGTCTCATGACGTCCCAGCTCATGACGCCTGACGGCAAGATCGTGGAAGCGGAAGCCGCCCACGGAACCGTCACCCGCCACTACCGCCAGCACCAAAAGGGCGAAGAGACGTCAACCAACTCGATCGCGTCGATCTTTGCCTGGACGGGCGGACTGAAGCACCGGGCCAGCCTCGATGGCAACGACCAGCTTCGCAATTTTGCCGAAACCATGGAATCCGTCATCGTCGACACGGTCGAATCCGGTTCCATGACCAAGGATCTCGCACTTCTGGTCGGTCCGGACCAGAAATGGCTCACGACCATGGGCTTTCTCGACAAGATCGACGAGAACCTGCAGAAGGCACTTGGTTAGGACGCCGAGCCTCTTTCGAACCGTCGACCGGATCATGATCGCCAAGGTCCCGATTCGCGCTGTTCAACATCTCTAGGAGCCGGCCTGCGTCCTGATTGACGGTGCTGGCATTGACGCGGGCTCCCGGCATGCCCATGCCTTCCCGGAAACAGATGCGGCGGAGGTGCTCTCATGCAGGTCTATGTCTTTCTTTTCCTCGCCATCACGGCCGAAACCGTTGGCACGATGGGTCTCCAGGCATCGCAGCAGTTCACCCGACTGGGCCCGACGGCCCTGTCCATCGCGAGCTACGCGGTGGCCTTCTATTTCCTGGCCCTGACGCTCGAGTTCATGCCGGTCGGCATTGTCTACGCCGTCTGGTCAGGCCTCGGAATCGTGCTCATTGCGCTGATGGGATACGTTCTCTTCAACCAACGGCTTGATCTGCCGGCAATGCTCGGCATCGCGCTGATCGTCGCGGGCATTCTGGTCATAAGCCTGCTTTCTGACACAGCCCATCACTAGGACGTGACAGGCCTTGTGTGCACGCGCTTGCATCGCGACTTTCCGTGCATGACCATGCAACGCTT
The DNA here is from genome assembly GCA_022819605.1 of Silicimonas sp. Taxonomy (GTDB): domain Bacteria; phylum Pseudomonadota; class Alphaproteobacteria; order Rhodobacterales; family Rhodobacteraceae; genus JAJEFO01. Next base: position 46,186 of record JAJEGW010000199.1, read on the forward strand.
TACGTTCTCCGGTCATTCCGGCGACGACCTGGCCGCACGGCTCGACATGCCGGAAGGCCCGCTTCTTGCAACGGCGCTCTTCGCGCATTGCTTCACCTGCGGCAAGGACATCGCGGCGGCGAGACGCATCGCCGGGCGCCTCGCTGCCATGGGCATTGCCGTGCTGCGCTTCGACTTTACCGGCCTCGGCCATTCGGGCGGTGAATTCGCGAACACGTCGTTCACGTCTAACGTGGAGGATCTCGTCCTGGCAGCACGCCATCTCGATGATCGCGGAATGGCGCCAAGCTTGCTCGTCGGCCATTCGCTCGGCGGAGCCGCGGTGCTCAAGGCCGCCGGCGAGATCAAGAGCGTCAAAGCCGTAGCCACGATCGGAGCGCCGTTTGATCCCGGTCACGTGACTCACAATTTCGGTGATGCGCTGGAGCGAATTTCAAGCGACGGAAAGGCCGAGGTCGATCTTGCGGGCCGCACTTTCACGATCGGCAAGGGCTTCGTTGACGACGTAGCAGCGGCCGAGCTGTCGCCCGCGATTGGAAAGCTGGGCAGTGCGCTTCTCGTGCTGCATGCACCGCTCGACACAACGGTCGGGATCGAAAACGCAACGCAGATTTTCACGGCCGCCAGGCATCCGAAGAGCTTTGTCACGCTCGACAATGCCGACCACCTCGTCAGCAAGGCAGAAGATGCCGAGTATGCTGCCGAGGTCATCGCGGCTTGGGCCGGTCGCTACCTCCGTCTTGCGCCGGCAGCACCGCCGCCCGGAGCTCCGGAAGGCATCGTGCGCGTCTCGGAGGCCGACCCGGCCGGTTTCCTTCAAGACGTCAGTGCGGGGCCGGATCATCACGCGCTGGCGGACGAGCCGAAAGCCTACGGCGGCACGAACCGGGGCATGACGCCCTATGGATTCCTGTCCGCAGGGCTCGGGGCCTGCACGTCGATGACGGTTCGTATGTATGCCCGAAAAAAGAAGTGGCCGCTGACCCATGTCTCGGTCGACGTGACGCATGACAAGGTGCACGCACAGGACGCAAAGAGCGAAACAGGCCCGAAAGTCGATTCGTTCCGTCGGGAAATCCGCCTTGAGGGGAACCTGACCGACGAACAGAAGGGCCGTCTCCTCGAAATCGCGGACAAGTGCCCGGTTCACCGAACGCTTGAGCACGTCGCCAAGGTCGAGACGATTCTTGCCCCGAATCAACCGACCTGACGCTGCCAGGCGACACGGCCCACGCAGGGCACAGGCCTGCGCAGGCCGCCAGGGAGTGACGGGCTTTCTGCGCCCTCGCCGAGTTGCGTCGAAAACTGTGGGCGCCCAATGAACGTTCGGTTCGCCGAACAGTCTCGATCCAGGCATCCAAGGCGAGGTGCCCGCGGGCATTGGCCCCGGGCACTTCGCAGCACTCCGGCTGCAACCCGTCGTTACTTGGACTCGACGGCTTCCGCCTCGACCGTGTCGCTGCCTGCGATTTCGATCCGGCGCGGCTTGAGTGCTTCGGGCACCTCCCGCACAAGGTCGATATGCAGCATGCCGTTCACGCTGGCTGCGCCGGCAACGCGCACGTGGTCGGCCAGCGCGAACCTGCGCTCGAAGGCGCGATTCGCGATGCCGCGATGCAGGTAGGTGCGCGCGTCGCCCTCGTCGGACTTCTTGGCCGCAACGATCAGCGCATTCTCGCGAACCTCGACCGTCAGCTCATCGTCCGAGAATCCGGCGACGGCAATGGAGATCCTCCACGCTTCATCCCCGATCTTCTCGATGTTGTACGGCGGGTAGGACGGTGCCGACTGGCTGTCAGTCAGGAGCCGGTCCATCATGTCGGCAATCTGGTCGAAGCCGACGGTAGCACGGTACAGGGGTGCAAAATCCAACCTACGCATTTGGTCATCCTCCTTTGAGCGATAACTTGGGCCTCCCCAAGAGGCGAAGACCCTTGACTTCAAGGCACCGGAACCGAACTCGGCTTCCGGCGCGAGTCAGATAGGTGCGTCCGGGTACGGCTTCAAGTGGCCGGTCTCAGGAATTCATCGTCCCGGGGATCGTCCTAGGGCGCGGCCCGCCCGTCGCCCAGTCAAGGAGTTCCACGGTGTGCACGACCGGCACTTCCGTACCTGACTCGATCTGGACCATGCAGCCAATGTTGCCTGCGGCAATGAGGCCCGGGGAAACGGCTTCCAAAGTTCCTACCTTGCGGGACTTCAGTTCGTCGGAGATCGCGGGCTGCAGCAGGTTGTACGTCCCGGCCGAACCGCAGCACAGGTGACCGTCCACCGGTTCGACAACCTCGAATCCGGCCAGCTTCAGGAGATTCTTCGGCGCGGACTTCACGCCTTGGCCATGCTGAAGCGAACAGGCCGAGTGATAGGCAACGCGGATGCCTCTTGGCGCGCATTCAGGGAAGTCCAGCTTCTCCAGGACCTCGCTGACATCCATGGCAATCGAACTGATCCGGGCAGCGTCGTGGGCGAGAGGGTCGTTGCGGAACATGTGGCCGTAGTCCTTGACGGTGGTGCCGCACCCGCTGGTATTGATCACGACGGCATCAAGTTCTTCGCCGGAAAGCCAAGTATTGATGTTCCGCGCCGCCTGCGCATGGCTTTCGCTCTCTCGACCCATGTGGTGAACAAGCGCGCCGCAGCATCCTGCCCCCTCTGAAATCACGACATCGCAACCCAGCCGGGTCAGGAGCCGGATGGTGGCGTCGTTGATGTCCGTGTTCAACACCTGCTGTGCGCACCCCGTCATCAATGCGGCCCGCATCCGCCGCGTGCCTTGCGCAGGAAAGGTCTGCGGCCGAGAGTTCTCGCTCACCGGGGGGAGCGACCTGGGCGCCATGGCAAGCATCGCCCTGAGGCGAGGTTCCGGCACCAGGGACACGAAGGGGCGACCAAGTCTCGCGGCAAGCAAAGCCAGCCGAAAGCGGCCAGGATAGGGAATTATGCGTGAAAGGGCCCAGCGCAGCAGGCGATCGAAAAGCGGTCGCTTGTAGGTCTTCTCGATATGCGCCCGCGCGTGGTCCACGAGATGCATGTAGTGAACGCCCGACGGACAGGTCGTCATGCAGGCGAGGCAGGAAAGGCATCTGTCGATATGCGTGACAGTTCGTTCATCCGCCGGCCTGCCGCTCTCCAGCATGTCCTTTATCAGGTAGATTCGCCCGCGTGGGGAATCGAGCTCGTCGCCCAGAACCTGATAGGTCGGACAGGTCGCGGTGCAGAATCCGCAATGAACGCAGGATCGCAGGATCTCGTTTGACCGCCGGGTTGCCGGATCCTTGAGTTGCTCCTCGGAAAATTCAGTCCGCATCAGCCCATCAATCCCGGATTGAGGATCCCTTCAGGATCAAACTTGCGGCGAAGACCCTCGGCGAAGGTCGCCAGGGGTTCCGGCTCCGGCTGAAAGACTCCCAACCGGTTCCTGGTCTCGGCATCGGCGCGGATGATCGTCGCGTGCCCTGACGAAATCGAGCGCCTCGCGTCACATCCCGGTTCCACTGCAGCCCAGACGAGGCCGCCGCCCCAGTCCAGTACGACACGGGCGTCGCCAAGGCTCTCGACAAGTGCCGGAGCCTCGCGAGGAGGAATCGAGAACCTCCAGACATCCTCGCCGGTTTCGCCGTGCGCCTCAACGTCGCGAATCCAGGCCCAGCCAGCCGAGGCGCTTTCGGGGCCTTCGGTGCGCCGCTCGATTCCGGCTGGCCCGAATCCGGCGAGATGATCCCTCAGCCGTTCGGCGCGATACGCGACGGATGTCTCGAATCCCTCCAACCTGATCATCGTGACAGGGTCGCCGTCGAGGCCGACGGGCACATGTGCCGCCCCGGAAACCTCGTAGGGCGAATTCAGGGCGGCCGACATCGCGCGAACCGCGACATCCACGGCCAGCCCGGCCAGCAGCAGGACTGCAGTCGATTCCGGCCGGGGCAGGACCTTCAGGCAGACTTCGCTCAATATGCCAAGCGTGCCACGCGATCCGGCCATGAGCCTGACCAGGTCGTAGCCTGTCACGTTCTTCATCACGCGGCCGCCGTTCTTGATGATCTTGCCGCGGCCATCCACGAACCGCACGCCCAGCAGGAAGTCACGACATGCGCCGGCTCGCACCCGGCGCGGTCCCGAAGTGTTGGCCGCGACCGTACCTCCGATCGTGGGCTCGCCCGACGTGCCAAGCAGAGTGCGGTGATCCATTGGCTCGAATGCCAGCATCTGGCCTTCGGCGGCCAGCGCCGCCTGGATCTCCGCAAGCGGCGTTCCGGCGCGCGCGACCAATGTCAGCGCGCCAGGTTCGTAGAGCGTGATGCCCGACAGGCCAGCCACGGTCAGGTCGTCGCCGTCGACGGGATGGCCGACCGGGCGCGTGCCGCCGCCACGAACCGCAAGCGGCCGGGCAGCGCCGGACACTGTCTCGGCAAGTTCGCGTTCGTCAGCTGGAGTCAGCACTGGACACCAAGGGGCGTCAACATCATGGACATCTTGCCGTCCGCGTCGAAACTGCCTGCCGTCATGCTGCCGCCCGCCGAGTCGCGGTTGCGCTCAAGGGGAACACCTTGGCGGGATTCAGGAGCCAGGCCGGATCAAGCACGTCCTTGACGTTCATCTGGGTTTCGAGGTCGGCCGGGTCGAACTGGACGTGCATGAGGTCGCGCTTCTCGATTCCCACGCCGTGTTCGCCCGTCAGGCACCCGCCCGCCTCAACGCAAAGCTTGAGTATTTCTGCCCCGAGCGCCTCGCAGGTCTCGAGTTCGCCGGGACTGTTGGCATTGAACAGGATCAGGGGATGCATGTTGCCGTCGCCCGCATGAAAGACGTTGCCAACGTCGAGACCAAATTGCCGCGACAGCGCTCCGATCCGCTTCAGAACGCGCGGCAGTTCAGACACCGGAATCGTCCCATCCAGGCACATGTAGTCGTTGAGCTGCCCCATTGCTCCGAAGGCCGACTTGCGACCAAGCCAGATTCGCGCAGCATCGTCGGCGTCGCGTGCCTCGCGCAGCTCGATCGGGTCGTGCCTGCGTGCGATGTCGCCGATGATGCCGATCTGGTCGTCGATTTCCGCAGGGCTGCCTTCCACTTCAACGATGAGCAGCGCCTCGCAGTCCGGATAGCCCGCCTGCGAGAAGCTCTCGACCACTTCGATCACCTTGCGGTCCATGTATTCGATGGCGACAGGCAGCACGCCCGCCCGGATTATGTCGCTGACGCATGCGCCGGCAACTTCCGGACTTGCAAACCCGATCAGCATCGGCATTGCGCCTTCCGGCCTGGGCAGGATGCGGAGGGTCGCTTCGGTCACCACTCCGAGCTGCCCTTCCGACCCGCAGACAAGGCCCAGCCAGTCGTATCCGCTCGCATCCATGTGCGTGCCACCGATCTCGACCACGCTGCCATCCATCGTGACCATCGTGAGTCCGAGCAGGTTGTTCGTCGTAACCCCGTATTTCAGGCAATGCGCGCCGCCCGCGTTCATGGCAACGTTCCCGGCGATCGCGCAGGCAAGCTGGGAAGAAGGATCGGGCGCATAGAAGAACCCGTCCTCCTCGACCGCGCCGGTGACCGAAAGATTCGTGCGCCCGGCCTCGACCCGGATGCAGCGGCACTCGTAGTCAACCTCAAGTACCCGCGTCATTCGCGAAACGCCGAGCACGACACAGTCACTTGTCGGCATTGCACCTCCGGCAAGGGATGTTCCGGAGCCGCGCGGCACGACCGGAACGCGCTCCTCGCTGCAAATGCGCAATACCTCCGCAACTTCGCCTGTCGAACCAGGCAGGACGACGCAGAGCGGCGGGCAGGCATAGGCTGCAAGCGCATCGCATTCATACGCCCGGGTTTCGACGGGGTCGGATTTGACATGCTCGGCGGATAGCGCGTTCTTCAGGCGATCGACGATTCGGGACTTCCTGTTCAGCACATCATGGGAGGGTGCGGGCATGTCCATAAGGGGTTCTCCAAGTCCTCCGTGTTGTATGCGTGATCCCAGACTCACGCAACTTGCGTGAACGGAATGGCAAGACCGACTGCGATCAACAGGATGCCCGCGAAAAGGTTCGTGCGCGCGACCGCCTGGGGCGAAGCGAGAAGACGCCGGGCCTGTCCGATGAAACCGGCAACAGCGAAGTTGCCCGCGAGCGGCACAAGCACGGAAAGAAGACAGACCAGGGCAATGTCCTGCCAAGCCAGGCGGCCGACGTCAAAGAAGCCCGGCAACACGCCCATGTAGAAGAGAATGGCCTTTGGATTGCCGAGAATGACCGCAACTCCGGCCAGGAAACCGGCCCACATGCCTGGCCGCGTCAACCTGCTGTCGGGGGCGATCGTGCGCTCCCGGCTCCAGATGATCAGGCCGCCCATGGCAAGGAAGGTCAGGCAAGCCACCCAGCGCAGCGCCAGAATGAAGTCGGCAAAGACGGAAACGACCCAGGATATGCCAAGAATGGCGAGAAGCGGCCAGATGACATCGCCCACGGCAACTCCGAGCGCCAGCGGCCATGCCGAATTGAATCCTCCGGACATCGCGCGCGCGACCAACGCCACCCACACCGGGCCAGGTGTCAGGAAGAGGATGAGAAGCGCTCCGGAATAGAGCACGGCGTCCGTCAGCGTTACGGTCATGGTCCCGTCCGCATGCACGTCACGACGATCGAGCCTCCAGTCCCGGAATCGTGAAGGAACCGTGCCTTGTCACAATGTTCCGCAAAGAGCTCATCTCCCGATCCGGTTGTCCGGGACAGTGCGCCCCGATTCTGGACCTCGGCAAAGAGGGCCTCTTGGCGACCGAAGTCAAGATGTGCCGCCACTTCGCCAAGAAGGATCAGCGGCGGGCTGCCCTTCTCCTCGGACAGTGCGCACGCACCGGTCGGTTCCGGGGCGATCAGGAATGCCGCCAGAGATGGGCCGCACCGCCTGCATGATCCCGACAGGACGGGGCGGGAGGAACAGGATCAGCCGTGCAACAGCGTAGAGCCTGGCGATCAGGCCGTGCAGACTGCGTCATTCGTCCAAAAGCGCGGCAATGGCCTCCACGGTACGCCAGTTGCGCATCGTCAGCGGAACACCAATGAGGCTTTCGAGTCTTGGCGCAAGGGTTGAGCCCGAGAGATACTTCGGCGTGTGGAGATAGACGGCGGCGGAGGTGAGAAGAACACGCTCCTCCGATCCTCTTGCCGCGTCGAGATCGGCTTGGGTGCAAACGGGAGGTTCCGCGAGAAGCCCGACGTGGAGCGCCTTCGCGTCATCCGTTGCGTCCGAAAAAGGGTTCTCTTGGCGGATCGCAGCGAAGGCACGCGCATCGAGCAACATCACCCTGGGCCGGAATCCTGCGCGCGCCTCGATTTCATCAGAAAGCGCAACTTCGGTGACACTTCCGCGAAACACCGCGTTGCCGGTCTGAATGTAGGTCTTGGGGTCGCCCCCGCCCGCTGCCTCGATTGCGGCCCGCAATTCGGCCATGGGCAGCTTCCCGCGTCCGCCAACATTGATTCCGCGGAGCAGAAGAACCGTAAGCGTCATTTATATCCCATACCGGGATTCGGGTTGACGGCAGGCTTGTTCCTGGATCCGGGCTGAAGGCCGCGGTCAGCGATTCCCTGTGCCGCCGCCGAAGTTCCAGGGCAGCAGTTCGTGGATCCTCGTCATCGG
>JAJEGW010000014.1 GCA_022819605.1 Silicimonas sp.
CATGGCCCGCGGCGCCGTGCTGATGCTGGTGCCGCTCCTGTCCGCCGAGAACCGCAAGGTGCGCGTCAACGTCACCGGCAACGCGTACCTGGTGGGCGCGATCGACGACGCGGCGCGGCAGCGCGGAATCACCCGGTCGGCATTCCTCATGCAGGCCGCCCGCAAGGAGATCATGGGCGGCGCGGACCTGCCGCAGGTCTGACTTCCGCATCTCTACCTGACGCGTGATCTCGATGAGGAAGACGAGCCGCGGCGAAGGGAAGAGTCATGCCCCGGCACTGCAAGAACACACTTGGCTGGCGAGCGGGGCGGCAGCGCGGCCAGCGCCGCAGCCGTTTGGCGCATAAGATCAATTTGTGTTAAGTTTTTGAGTTTTATGGCTGTTGTTCTGCTAATGGTCCTCTCAATAGAGCCTCCGGCTTGGTGCAGTTCGAGCAAAGCCCGTCGTCAACCCACCAGCACGCTCCGGACGCCTTGGACCAGCACGGGCCAAGGTCACAACACCCGCAGACGGCGCAGGTTTCCCAGCCCGGTGGGCGTTTGCGGCGTTCCGCAGCTCAGGGACAATTTCCTAAATCAGGGACATTGCCCTCCGCTCGAGTTTCGGGAGATCATTGCACCATCCTCCGGACTGTCGTCGGTTCGACTGGCGGCGTCGGCCACGTACTCAGCTTCGAGCAATGCATGGACGCGCGGCTAGAGGCCGAGGCCGCGAGGTGGGACTGGAGGCTGGTCGGCCTCGCCGCCCGGGATGACCGGTCCTGCCGCCGCTACGAGCACGCCTGCAAGCACCGGCAGGACGTGGCCGTCGCCAAGATGCGGAGGGGCGACGCCGGCTGCGCGCTGCGGCTAGACGTGGACGTCGAAGCCGAGCCGCCTCTACCTCCTCGAGTTCGCGCTTCCGGGCCTGCCCGTCATCAAGATCGGCTACAGTTCCGATCCCCGATTTCGGTCGCAGCAGCTGCAGCTCGACCCGCAGCTCGACCCGCGGCGCGATCCTGCGCGAGATCGCGGTGGAGACTGGGCACCACACGTGGTCGACCTCCCCGTTCACCGGGCGCCGGGAAGGAGTGCACGGATTCGAACCTGTCATTCCGGACGCGCGGTTCGGTGCCTGACGCGCCGCCTTCTTTCCGAATCTCGCGTAACAGGTGCAAGGTCTCGTTCCCGGGTTCACGCGCCGTCTCGCACGCCCGACTCTCCCTTACCGCCGGCCGACCTGACCCTAGAGCCCCGAATCCGTGCCATCGTCGCCGTCTTGCGACGGCTTCGCGGTATCGGGCGTGCCGGTGTAGCGCGACCCTTCCGGTCCGTATTCGGCGATCAGGTTCGCGATCATCTCGTCGTCCGTGCCCGCCGACGCGGGCAGCGCGCCGCCCGGCTCGGGACTGACCCAGGAGTCCTCTCCCATCGGGACCGGCTCCCGGCTCGTCACGGGCCCGCCCTTGCCGTCGAGCTGCAGCCTGCCGAGGCACGCCGCGGGCAGGCGAGGCAAAATCTCTCGAGCCTCGTCGATCGCGGCGCGAAGCCCTTGTGTCGGCTCGCCATCCGGCAGGTCAGCAGTGGTCAGGACCTGCGTTTCATGCATGTCCCTGGCGACCGCAACTGGGAGATTGCGGGACACCGCCTCGACAAGCGCAAGAGGCGCGCCAAGGGGCGATTTCCCGGTCGCTGCGCACGCCATTCGCCACAGCGGCATGACATGCCTGTCGAGCATCCAGAGATCGACGAAATCCCGCATGGCGACCCGGTCGGTCGCGGCTAGGACCTTGTTGGCCGCGAGGTCGGCCATGTGCAGCCTTCGGCCGAAGGCCTCGTCGGGGACCGGCGAAAAGTACTCCAGGGAGAGGCCTGCGGCCCAGTGCAGGACCGTCGTGCCGGTGTCCGGTCTCATGACGCGGCACTCGCGAAACCCCGTGCGCGACTGCGTCTCCCGGACCGTGAACCCGGCGGCCTCGAGAGCCTGGATGTCGCGCCGCATGATCTCTCCGGGATCTCCTTCGGTGAAGATGTCCTGATCGTCGCTCAGGCGGATCCCGTGCCGCTGGATCACCGCACCGCCGGCGAACGGGCTGGCCGCGGTCCGGTTGCGCCTGATGACGACGAGGATCGCCTTCTGGAAATCGTCAAGGGGCAATGAACTCATCCCACCCGGTCGTCTCGAGGATCTTGATTGCCAGCAGGGCAGCATTCAGGTCGCCATGTTCCTGCAGGCAGCGCGCGATTCCGCGCATACCGCCGATGGTTGCGTGACCGGCGACGTTCCAAAGGCATCGGCCGCCGTAAAGGTCGTAGGCCGCCTTGCGCAATTCCAGGAGATCAGCGCCGATGTCGTCGTATTCGAGATCGACGCGGAAGCGGCGCGAGCGTCGTTCCGCCTCGCAATGGAACCGTTCGGGGATCGGAATCCTGCCGGTGTACGCACGGGGACGCATTGCCCCGCCCGCCTGCGAACCGCTCATGCCGACCGGCCCGGAACCAGCCAGGCCGGCATTCGCGCTTTGCGCACGGCATTGACGTTCGCGGCGAATGTCATGCGCCGGACATATGCGCTGCCAATTCCTTCCGCAAGGTTTGGCACGCGCCGCGACAACTCCTCGATCCGCCCGGCGCAACGCCAGGACCCGCGCCGCTTCGGCCCTGCCACGTCGCGCCGCGCCGATCCGGCATTCATGCCGAGGCGTCAAGCATTGGACGGCGACGGTGGCGCGGAGGGATCCGGGAGGCGGAATGGACTGAACCGGCCCCTTTCGGACTCCGGCTTTCGCGGTGCTGGCCACGCGTCGGGGACCGCATGCTCCTGGCGGGTCACGGGCTCGCGGGCGGCGGCAAGCAAGTCCAGGAGGTTTTCCATGCGCATGTGCAGCGGCGGCGCCGCCGCCACATGCCTCCGTGTCCGCGCCCGCGCGCCGCCGGATCCACGTTCGATAACACCAGTGCCGGCGACCGAGCCTTGCGGCACGGCCCTCGGGGAGACAGCTTCACGTCGCCGACAAGAAATGAGACCCGCTTGCCGAACACAGCCTGAGCGCTTCGTTTCGCTCCGGGCGGCTCTCATGTCGATGTCGAGTGGCTGCGCTGGGCGAAATTGACCGGCCGCATTGGCTGACATTCGGGAGGTACGTTGGTGAAGTTTCGCAACGGTGGTTCTCAGGACGGCTCTTCCATCTGATTCCACACCCTGACACAAGCAGCCTGAACCGCACCCAATTTCGGGTGAAGCCGAAATGTCGAAAAGCCCGCTGCATCAGCTCAATGACGGATTCCCTGTGGGACGTTCGGGATCTTTGTTGGGTTGGACCCAAGTACCGAGAGTCGAACTGATCGCCCCTTCCGTCGAGCCCACGGACGCCGAGCGGGAGGCGCTGATGCAGTCCATGCGCGACGACGTTGTTGAGCGTCATGGCCCATGTTCGCCGGCAGGACGCGGGCCGGAACATCCGACTCGCATCTCCGCCCCGCCGCGGGGCGCCCCGCCCGACCCATCGTGACACCATCCGCGCATGTCGGACGCCCGCCACGCCGCACGGCAAGACCCGGACATTGCGTCGCCTCTCCTAGGGTGTTAGCCAGATTCGTGTTGAAATACACGCTAACGACCGGGTTTCAGTCCCCGCGTGGCCATGAAATTGTATAGGGTTGACCGGGAGACGCCCGTAATCTTTGCAATCGCGGTACGGGAGACGCCGAGATTGATGAAGTGACGGATTTCGTCCTCTTTCCCGTCCAGACGCGATACACCCAGTGATCCTTTCGGGCGCCCGAGCGTCATGCCGGAGGCCCTGGCTCTCGCGAGGCCCTCGCGTGTGCGCTCCGAGATCAGGTCACGCTCGACTTCGGCAAACAGCGCGAACAGGGTGGTCATGACCTTGGTCTGGATGTCTTGTTTGCCCTCGACGCGAATGTTCTCCTTGATCGCGATGAACGCGACGCCCGCCTTTGAGAGGCCGTCAAGGACGGCGACGACCTGGCCGAGCGACCGTCCGAGCCTGGAGAGTTCGCTGACGACAAGGCGGTCTCCTCGTTTTGAGGGTGCCGATCAGCTCATCGAGCCGGCGGGTGCTTTGCCGAGGCCTGCCCCCGAGCAGTTGCCTCGACGAAGTCGTCGATCCGAAAGCCGTGCTTGCGGGCATGTTCGAGAATGGCGAGACGCTGGCTGCCCGCGTCCTGCTGCGCGGTCGAGACCCTGAGATAGGCGACGGCTTTCATGCGTTGTCCACGTAATCGTTCCTTCACCATTTTACTTGACAGTATCGGCCGATGGAATACGTGTGGTTCCTTGCGACTGAACTGACCGATTTTATCGAACGTTTTCGTCGAACAATGCGGCCTGCCCCCAGCATCACCTTCCCGGCGCACTGCACGCCTCCCAAGTCCGACTGCGCCATCGCCTCGCAAAATTGGAAGTTTCTAAACCAGCTAAAGCTCTACCACACAGGCTCGAACTGCAACTACCTATGGCGAATTCGGGACCTATGTTGGGTTGGGGCCGAAAGGCACCCTGCATGGATATGTGCGCGTCTCCACGGGCGAACAGACACTGGAATCGCAGCTTCGCGCGCTCAGGGCAGCTGGCTGCGCGACGGTGACCGAAGAAACCGCCTCTGGCGGCGACCCGGCCCGTCCGGTCCTGACCGCGCTTCTCGACCGCCTGGACGCCGGAGACACGCTCGTGGTCGTGCGCCTGGATCGTCTTGGCCGGTCCCTGCTGCATCTTCTCGAGACGATCAGCGGTCTCAACGAGCGCGGCGTCCATTTCCGGTCGTTGGGGGATCCTGTCGACACTGCGTCGCCCCAGGGACGCTTCACGCTGCAGATTCTGGGCGCCATGGCGGAGTTCGAACGCGCTCTTATCCGTGAGCGAACGATGTCAGGGCTCGCCGCCGCCCGTTCTGAAGGCCGCACGGGCGGTAATCCCGGACTGGTGTCGGGAGATCGGGCAATGCTACTTCAGCTTCGCCTGGCGCGCCGCGACGCATTCCTGGAGCGCCTCGCCCGCAGCGCCGGCGAATGGGTGCCGGACGTCCGCAGGCTGCGCCCCGACATGCCTTGGCAAGATGTGCTGGCGGTCGTCAACTCTCGCCTTCCGGAGACCCGGCGCTGGACCTTGCAGCGACTGATGCGGGCCGCGAAGGCCTGTGTCGCCGAGGGTTTTCCGCCGAAGACCGTCCTGGAACGGGCGTCCGGACGACAGAAGGACGAACGCTTGCCGGTCTTGGTCGCCGCGATGCGGGCGGCGCGTCCGGACGTCACCTTGCAGGAGATGTGCAGCATGCTCGAGGAGATGCGCGAGCCGACGCCCAGTGGACGTGCGACGTGGTATCCGTCCTCTGTCAAGGCGCTCCTTGATCGGGCGGAACGGATGGGGCTTGCGTCTCAGGGAGCATCCTCAACCCCTCTTGGCAGCAACGACCAAGTCGGCGCGCTCAGCGTGGCAGGCAGGTGATTGCGAGGGCAGGGGAGGGGGCAGTCGAGCGGGAGCGTGGCGACGGGCTCCATTCCGAGCGCTGCCATCGATCCAATCAACCAGCGAAGCTGCTTCAGCCAGCCGCGGCGGGCCGTCCTGAACTCCTTGCAGCTAGTCAATTTCCCCTTGGGACCGAATGCCGGCCGAAGCACGCCCACTTGCCGGCCCTGCTATGGATTGACCTTGTCAAGTATCGGGCTAACCTTTGAAATGAAGGGTGGGAAGATGGCAAGTCGCGTGAGATTCTGGCTGTTGGCGCTGACCTGGCTTCCCTTGCTGTTTTGTGGGTTCTGGGTGTTCGGGATCTTGCTCCAGGTTCTCGTCTTCGGGTTTCCCATGGAGATCCTTGTCGACAGGTTCACGACAATTTGGCCAGTGATCTTGAAATATCTTGCGATCACACTGGTCGTCTTGGGGCCGATCGGTATTCCGCCTGCCTTGCTCTGCCGACGGATTTGGCGATCCGGCAATCGCCGAACAGCATGGGCTGCATGGATTGCGATGGCTGCAATAACCGTGGCGCTCTTTTACTGGCATGGCATCCCGGCCAATGCCGACAGTGGAAAGCTGCTCATCCTTGTACATCTCTTGCCTGTCTGGATCGTTGTGTATTTGGCAATATTCAGCGTACCGCTGTGCATCGCAGTGCTCTTGTTGCATGGACGCAAAACTCCGGTCACTGGACGTGATTCCGGGCACTCTGCTCCAGACTAGAGAATTCTTCGCGTCGAACAATGCAGCCAAGGTTCGGAATTCAGTCCAGCGACCCACTTGCCCGGCAGTTCCTTCGAGTCACGGGTAGACATCGAGAATTGCACGGGTTCCTCTTCTCGGCTAGAGATATCGCGTGATGGACCGGGAAACTGTCAGGCAAGTTGGGTTTTGGATACTGGCGCTGTCCTGGCTGCCGGCTGCAGTTATCATGAAGATCGTCAACTACGAACAATTCCACTTCAGCCCAATGGATTGGGTGGAAATCCTGCGATGGGAGGCGCCTCGGCACGGTTTTGCGAGCAACCCGGATATGTCCACATTACAGTTGTTCTGGCCGGTGCTGGCGGTTGCAGCAGTCATCTTCGGATAGGGAATTATATACGTGATTACCCACGGCCCACTCAGGACTCAGCGCCGGATTTTTCGCGACTCTCCTGATCCCGCGCCGACTTCCTAGCCTGCTCGAAACGCCATTCCCGCTTCGGTGGCCCCAACGAGATAGCCCGCGCTATGTTCTCCGGCGTGTCCGGAATCGGCTCTATGTCGGGGTAGCGTTCCTTGCGCATTTCATCCTCAATTTAAGTCGCAATTTTCATCAAGATACTCGTGGCCTTGAAACGTCAAACTGCGAATTAGGATTCCGTCACTCAAACGGCGTGGTTCGAACTCTTCAATCCATCCAGCCTGAATGCACAATTTGACATGATACATAACGGTTGCGGAGTCATGAGTCCGGCAACTTGGCGGCTCGATAGGCTCAACGTCTGTCGCGTTGTCACGCACATAGCGCAGGATCTTCAGGATCAACTTCTTGTTTCGCTTCATGAGACACCCTCAACATCTATGCTGCTCAGCATAGATCGTGTGACCATGAATTCCAACAGAATTTTCGCTTTACAGCCGTGCAAAGGTCAGCCTAGCTTGTCCCTGCAACTTTTCGATGGACCCGCTTTGTCGGGTCGCCCGCTGAATACAACAGCCCTTGTACCCGGCTAGGGGTAGCTTCCCAAGCCAGGCGAACAGGCGGGGCATCACTCAACCATCGTGAAGTTGCAACGGCCCGGCACCCGCCGGGAGCGCAACTAGAAGTGGGGAAAACTGACAATGAGAAGTCACCTAAAATTGGTCGCGATGACCGCAACCATCATCGCCCTTGCTGCATCCATTACGCAGGCGCACGTCTCGCACGGGTTATCATGGGAGCGCGCCACCAACGGCAACGTTCCGGAAAATGCATTAATCGCAGGACGCGAAGCCGATGGACAGGTGTTGTTCCTTTGCCGCGCGAAATATAGAGGCGGTGTTCATCCCGGAAAGGTCCGAGCAGAGTTTCGCGGATGCAACATACCGTGGGGAGGCAAGGAAATTTCCATCCCCGAATACGAAGTTTTGGTTCGATGAACACGGCGTTTCGGCTTCGGACCGCAACACTTAGACTTGCTCCTGTGCTTGCACTTTGCGGCGCGGCCAATCTTGCACACGCCGCCGACATCCCCGGTGTTCTAGGCGACCCAGGCATTGCCACCGAAGCAACACGCAATGCCCAACCCATTGCCACCATCCCCGGTGTTCTAGGCGACCCGGGCATTGCCACCAACGAGCCACAACAATTCCCCGGCGTTCGGAAGGTCATAGACAACAGTAAACATTGGTTCGCAGGAGTTGCAGTTAATCACGATCCCGACGCCAAAGCCAAGACAGCCTGCTACGCCTTCACACCGATCTACGACTCCAAAACGCAAAAGATCGAAACGACACCGCCCCCATCACATTTTGACGAAGAATTCGACACCCGCGCATTATGGATACAATATTACAAAGAGTACCCAAGAATCGTCCATGTAGGCGTCGAGCTATCGAACAACCTACTAGTAGGTGAAACATCGATATTAAAATTCGGGAGCACAGGCCCGGCATTCAATCTGGTCCACAAAGGAGAATTCGATACCGCAGATGGTCCCCGCGCCTTCTACGCTAAACACGACACTAGTAAGCCCGTTCCATACATCCTAATTGACAGAATCTTGCGCGGGAGAGACGCGTACCTTTACACCCCTTCACCAAACGGTCTTCTAATAAATCAGTTCTCCCTAATGGGAGCAACCGCCATGCATAACGCCGCCGCCCGCGCCTGCAACGTCGAAAGCGTTGCCAACCGAAGCGCACTAAAACCAAGGCCGCAACGCACGCAAACGACGACCGGCCAGCCCAGCCAACAGGCGCGAACCACAAACCGGCAGCGACACCATCAAACGCAGACGACCACCCACCAGACACGAGAGAACACATTCGTCGAGGACGTCGCCGACCAGGTCGTAGATCAGGCCACCCAAACGATAGTCGATGTGGTCGTGGATGAATGGCTTGGTGACTTCGGTTTCTGAAGACATCCACCACGACCACCAACCAAAGGAGGCAAAAATGCCGGACGACCAGGAACAAAACACTGAAAAAGTCCAATTCAAGCTGACCCAACAACAGGCCGCCACTCTCGCCAACATGAGCTGTCCGAAAGGCACTATTGTAATTTGCCGCATAGTTGGCGACCGCCTTGTCTGCAACTGTGAGCCAGTTGAAACCGAATTTGTCTAGCAAGCCTTGAAATGCCTCGCCATATGGCTCGTCAAAAAAGCAAAGCGGCATCTGGTGGAAGACCGCTTGCAACAGACCTTACGCGGGTCAGGCAGTGCCGTTTTGCAGTGCTCTTGGTGCGGAGGCTAAGAGCGTCTTTTGGATGACATCAAAAGGGAGACTTAATGATGAAGAGATCAATCGTATCAATTCTTGCTGCTATCCTATTTTCTGGATCAGCCGTTGCTGAAGGATCGGACAACGGCGATTTCGCGCTGTGCCATTGCGTGGGCATGGACGGGGAAAAGCACCTTCCATTCACAATAGCGGAAAGCCCAAATGGGGAAACCTCAGTTTGTCATGCAATTCGCGGCTTGCCTAATCCGGTTTCCGACAACGATCCAAGATGGTCTTGCCATTGGATTCCGTTTAGCGAAAATCCAATAGTACCTCCAATCAATGTGATCGTTGTGGGTCAGGGCGGTCCTGTCCCATATGAACGAGCAAGGGATGCCTGCAGCGACTTCGGCCTTGCATTGAGCCAGAACGACTATCGAAAACTTGGACGCGACTACGCATTCACGTGCCATTGAAGCAGATTGGCGCAACTTGCGGCTCTATATTCGTACTCAAGTTGCATTGACACACTAAATCGACGCCTCCGATGCTTTAATATCGGGGGCGTCGGTCAATCTGCGAGTCATTCACATTACAACTTGACCGGATCCTTCAACATTTTGTAGATTGCAATCGTCGCATGGCTTCATGATGTGCGAAACGCACGGCCATAAGTCCGAGTCGCATTGCGAAGGGCCGACCTAAAACAGAAAAAGCCCCGCTGATACGGCTAAATCTTACGGAGCTTGTTCTGAACCAAGTTCTGATACGGACAATGCCCGAATCCAGAGCTTCAGTCAAGCGATTTCCTCGCGGAGGTCGCCAAAGGAAGGATTCTGGAAATGGAAATCCAAGCCGAAGATGGGCCATCTCGTGACGATGCCGTTAAAGCGTATGGCAGTATCATCGTGCCGCTGTCGCTAATATGTGCTGCCTGTCTTTGCGCTTATTGGGGGCAGGTATGGTTGGCTGCTGTATTTGTCGCGCCTGGTGTCATACCGAAGACAATTGCCGCGTTTTGACGATGACGCATATTTGACTGAAATCGCCACGCCCCGCAGGTTGGGAGCGGCGGAGGGCGTGGCGACTTTAGGCTGATCTTGCGCCTGACGGCAAGCCGTTGTCCGCGATAAGGGACTTGTAAGGAAGGTGCTTCCGGTCAAGTCCCTTGGCGATGTTCTGCATGATGTCGAGCGTGTCTTCGCAACGGTCGTTGTGACGGCCAGAAAACTCGTTCACGTACCTGTGCAGGTGCTTGTGCGACAGTTTGTGGAACACGCCCTTGTGCGCTCTCTTGATGGTCGCCCAATGGGATTCGATGCCGTTGGTATGCGCCTGATCGCGCACGTATTCGCTCACTGAGTGGTTGACCGATTCATGGTCGAAAGGCATCCCTGAATACGAGTTCGAGTCGTCGCTGTAGACCTTAGCATCTGGCGATGCCTTGTCCGCAAGAAACCCCTGCAACGTCGCCTTGTCAGTCGATTCAACGACCTTCGCGCTCACCTTGTTGGTTTCCCGATCCTTGACGCCAACGACCGCAACCTTGCCGACCGCGCCACGACCAGTGTCCTTGAGTTCCTTCCGCTTGGAATTGCTCATGTTGCGTCTTTTGCCGCCCATATAGGTTTCGTCAATTTCCACGGGTCCGGCGAAGTCTTCAAGCGTGTCCTGATTGTCCACCCAAGTCTCACGAATGCGCTGCGCCAGATACCATGCAGACTTCTGCGTGATCTCCAAGTCACGGCTCAACTTCATGGACGAAACAGACTTGAGATTGGTCGAAAGCTGATAGATCGCCACGACCCAAACCTTGAAGCCGAGTTTCGAGCCTTCCATGAGGCTTCCCGTCTTGGCAGAGAAGTCCTTGCGGCAGTCGCGGCAGCGATAGGGTTGCGGCTTTCGCGTCTTGCGCGTCTGGACGTTGAAGGAACCGCACTCCGGGCAGCACACGCCTTGGGGCCATCTCTGCTCGACAAACCACTTTTCGGCGGTTGCATCGTCGGGGAACATCTCAAACAGTTTTGTCAGCGATAGTCCCTTGCGAAATGACTTTCCTGGTGCTTTCTGCGGCATGTGTGCGTGTCTCCTTGATTGAGTCGCAGATTACCCAAATTCATCGGAAATGTCAAGCGAAATGTTTGAAAACAAGTCATATTCTTCTTGATTGTGCCAGCGTCAAAGCCTAGAATCTTCCAAAGCCAAGATTAGGCGGTATCGAGCAATGACAGATGACGAAGAAAGCGCGATTGTTGGTCGAAAACATATAGAGGGCGAGGAAGCGCGCAGGCGCCTGGATCGTCTCGATCAGAAGTCCCGTTGCATGGAAGTGGCGTTCACCGAGATACTCACTGCCTTGAAGACGCGGCGAAACGGGGAAGGCAATGTCAGCATTCCCAGCACCATCCCGACATTGGATCAGGTTCGCGCCTTGCTGTCTGATCAAGCCAAAGAACAAGCGACCATTCGGAGTGTGGAGGACTTTTTCGCGGCTCGCGATCCCAATGGCCAATCACCCAATCCCGAAATTTCAAAATTCTCTGGAACTTCGGTTCGCGGTTGAAGGATCACGGACATGAGCAGAATGAACACACGGCAAAGACTGGATTGTCTTCTCAAGCAATTCGATACCTTGGCCAAACACCAAGGTGATGAAGTGGTTCTCAATGAACACGAAATCGAACTTCTGATGAATCAGTGCGGTTTCGTCAATAAACACGAAATCGGCTTCTATATTCGTTCACTGGGAGAGAAGGGTTTTTTGGTTCCTGAATGTTCGGATGATGATGTTGTACTGAAAGCCAGCATCACCATTGAAGGATACATTCAGCTTGACAAGCTTGCGAGAAAAACCGTGCAATTCGGTCGTTACTCGACATATTGAATCGGCGAGGAATCCGGTGCGGAGTCCTGAGCGAGCCGTGGGTAATCACGTATATAATTCCCTTCGGATACATCTCCTTGCCTCCCGCCTTGCTCTGCCGCCAGCTCTGGCGGCTGGGATATCGTCGGTCCGCATGGATAGCCGGACTCGCCGTCGCCATCGCCACGGTGTTTGTGATAGGAGGAACGGGCAAGGGTCTTGAGGAAATCAATCTCGAACTGGGTCGGATGATGTTCCTTTTACCAGTCTGGACTGCTGCATACATGGCGCTGTTCAGCTTGCTGCTCTGTGTTGGCCTCGTCTTGCTTTCGCGACGAAATTGACGAGCGTCATTCCGCGTCAATCCTCACATCCCCTGTACTCTTCTCGATGCGTCCTGCCCAGCGGGAACGTGTTATGGTTGAGGTCTTGTTCCAAGGCTCGGGTTGCGGGGATGCGGTGCGCCCGGCAATTGCGTCGGTGTTTCGGTCCCTTCTCTCCTGGCGGCGTTTTGCCCACGGAGCGGGTGCCGCGAAGGACGGTTTCCCGGCATTTGAATGTTAACATCATGTCTCCAGAATCCGGCCGCGGAAGAAACAGTTTTGCCGCATGTCGTTCATTATTGATGATAGGCGTGAAGATGGAGCATGAGTGATCAGGGAGCGGCAGCATGCGCATTGACATTTTTCTTGAGCATTGTCGTCAGGAAAGCAGACAACCTTGTTTGCTTGCGATATGATCGCGACTGCTTTCGTTGGGAAGGAGCAGAGGATGTTCTTCCGGATTGCGGCGGCGGCGGTGTTCATCGCTATCGCAGGGGTTACCAATGCCTCCGATCTCGAAGCTGGGATAGAGGCGTATGAACGCGGCGATTACACTGACGCCCTGGAGATATTCCGCCCGCTGGCCGAACAGGGACATGCCGACGCCCAGTACAGCCTGGGGCACATGCATTTCTTCGGCCGCGGAGTGCCGATGGACAACGCCGAGGCCGCCGCATGGTTTCAAAGGGCCGCAGAACAGGGGCATGTTGGCGCCCAGTTTATCCTGGGGCTCTTGTATGACGCCGGACAGGGCGTGCGGCAGGACTATGCTGAGGCCACCACATGGTTTCGGAGAGCTGCCGAGCAGGGACTTGCCGACGCCCAGCTCAGGCTTGCACAAATGTATGACGACGGGGACGGCGTTCGGCAGGACAAAGCCGAGGCCTCCGCATGGTATCGCAGGGCTGCAGAGCAGGGGCATGCCGACGCCCAGCTCAGGCTGGCACACATGTATGACGACGGGGAGGGCGTACCGCAGGACTACGCCGAGGCCGCCACATGGTGTCGCAGGGTCGCAGAACTGGGAGATCCCGACGCCCAGTTCAGGCTGGGACACATGTATTACCTTGGCCAGGGCGTGCTGCGCGACAATGCCGAGGCCGTCGCATGGCTTCGCAGGGCTGCCGAGCAGGGGCATGCCGAAGCCCAACCCCTGCTGGGGTACATGTATTATTTTGGCGATCCCGTGACGCAGGACTACGCCGAGGCCGCCACATGGTTTCACAGGGCCGCAGAACAAGGGCATGCGGGAGCCCAGTTCAAACTCGGGTACATGTATTACAAGAGCCTGGGCGTGCCGCAGGATTATGTAAGTGCCTATTTCTGGTTCAACCTCGCTAGCGCACAAGGTGATGAGGAAGCGAGGGCACTCCTGAACATACTGGAAGAAGAGATGACCCGCGACCAAGTCGCCGAGGCGCAGAAGCTCAGACCCTAGCTGGAAAGCACCAAGATCCGCAGGGTCAATTGGCATGAGAACTCCAAGACCAGGTCAGCCGAAGCATTTGGGAACCACGAAAACCCGCGGGGTCAACTGAAACGCGGACTCTGAGACTATGCCAGCCGCAGTCGTTCCAGCGCGGTCTGCATGGACAGGAATCACGGCCCGTCAGCCACGTGACTGCGCAGATTTTGGTGGTTCCCCACAGGGCAGGAAATTTCGAATTCCGGACCAAGAACGCTGATTTTGACAGGGTATTTCGCGTGGCGCTCCTTGCGTAATCACGCAGGCCCTCGTAGTTTGCCCGTCTTCAGGCACGGTGGGACGCGCATCATTTGGGCCGCCGCGCCCGGGACGCCCGGCGCAAGGCGCGCCTCGGCGACCCCGCGCACAAGGGCCTCGGGCTCCGCACCGTCCTCTGCGGCTATGACGCCGATCCCGTCGGCGACCGCGCCGCGCGAGGCCTAGAGACGCAGGACCCGAAAGTCCGGCGCATGCGGCCGAACGGCGGCAAGGACTGGAACGAGATCCTCCGGAAACGGAAGGACGCGGCCGGCCCGGATCGGACCTAAGCCTTCGCGCGGTTGCGCCCGGGACAGGTGCAAGCGACAACGACGGAATCCGCGGTCGGCACGAAAAAACAAAACGCGGGTGCGCAGCCGGCGCGGGAGACCGCGACACCATCGGAATCCTCGACAGGCACGATTATCCGCTTAGCGCTGGAATGCCCTTTGCGCCGCGGCTCACGGCAGGCCCCGATCGTCATCGGACACCAGGAAACGGGACTGCGGCCCAAGACCAAACCGGCTCGACACGGGCACGAAAGCGGAAAACGATGACGTTCTGGAAACCCGTCCAGCCAGTTCCGGCCAAAGCAGGAAAAATCGTCCCGATCCGAACGGAAAAGCGTGGGAATTCCGTGTCAGACCAGTTCAAAAAACAACACCTCTCGCGGCCGCGTACGCATAAGCGCCTCGACCATGTCGAGCGCCGCATCGGCCGGCTGCGGAAGGAGCACTCGAGGGTCGCGCCGAACTACGAGATCATCGTGACACCCGACGACGGGGGCACGAAGGCCGTCGCCGTGACCTGGGAGCTTAAGGTGGTCAAAGGATCCATGGTGGACGCCCCGGGGCGTCTGCTGCCTGCGTTCGAACATCCTCGGCTGGGACGCGGAAGAGATGTGGCGCACGCACACCATGCTCACCGACGTGGGGGCCGTGTTCCGGTCGCTCAAATCCGAACTCGGCCTGCGTCCCGTCTATCACCAGAAGCAAGGCCGGGCCGACGCCCACCTCTTCATCTAGGTCATCGCCTACCAGGCCATACAGGTTCTGCGCACGCGCATGAAAAGCTTCGGTCACCACGATAGCTGGACCACCCTGCGCAACGCCCTGCGGCCGCTGCAGCGCACAACGACGACATTCGCCAGAGCCGACGGGCAAGCCCTGCACCTGCGAAAGACCGCAGATCCGGACGGCGTCCAGGCCGAAATCTACCACGCCATGCAGATCCCGCCACCGCCACCCAACGTCCGCAGGACCGTCGTCTGAAAGCCGGTCGGAAATCCGCACGAAACGCAGCCTGAACTGGCTCGGCGCTCGCTTTGTAGCGCCACTTGGATTCCCATGCCGTTGTTTGCAAATGATATTTTGCACTGTTTGTTGAAGTTGGGCTAGCATCAGCCCGAATGCCAGTATGGGATCTAAGTGGCGCTTGCGTTAGTCTGACGGTCGTGCCAACCGCAAATCCCGCCTGTTCGCGACAGGATCGCCGCCAGTTCTCGTGCCGGTCAATCCAAGGGACCGTTCAGTCGGACAGGCCTTGCGAACTGCACGGATTCTCTGGCGGCATCGGCAATCTGCTGCGCCGCAAGGCCGTCCTCCAGCGATGGCAGGCCGGAGGAGTCGCCAGATCGGATCGCTCCAACGAACGCGTGCAATTCGTCGGCGTAGGTCGGAGCAAATCGTTCGTGCCATGTCGGCATCAGCCCGTCCTGCGACTGCCCGCCGGATTTGCTTCTCAGGAATCTTCCCACCGGTTCCTGAAACGTCTGCAGCATGCCCAGCGATCCGTTCACTTCCACTCGCTCGTCCTGTCCATAGGCGGACCGCCAACTGAAATCGAACTGGCACAGCGCACCACTGGGCATTCGCATCGTGACCATCGCCGTGTCGATTTCGCCGATATCGGCGAAAGACGAATTCACAAGCACCGATCCCATGGCAAAAACTTCCACCGGATGTTCACCCGTGATCCACCGCGCCAGGTCGTAGAAATGCGCGCCTTTTTCGCCAAACAGCCCCCCTGATGTGCGGGTAAATTCCACGCTGGGCGGCGAGGCAGTGCGGGAGGTCACCAGGACCGCCTCGACACGGCCGATTTCGCCTGCCGAGACGGCTGCCTTGATGCCAGCGTATCCGGCGTCGAACCGGCGATTGAAGGCGATGGCGGCCACCAGACCCGCCTGGCGCGCCGAAGCAACGATCTGCAGGGCCGCACTCCTGTCGGAAGCCAACGGTTTTTCACATAGGAACGGAACGCCCGCAACGATGCAGGCTGCCGCGACCTCGCCGTGCGAGGCCGTCGAGGACGCAATGATTGCGCCATCCAGGTTGCGCCCCAAGGCCTCCTCGACGGATTGGACGGCTATTGAACCGAATTCGGTGGCAAGGGATTCGGCGGCATCGGGAATGCTGTCGCAGACGACAGCGAGCCGGGCTTCCGGATGCGCGGTGACATTGTGCGCATGAATTCGGCCGATTGCCCCCGCACCGATTATCGCAAGTCGCATGGTTCTCCTCCCAACTTCGAAGCCTTTCGATCAGGCGAAGGGTTGATCTCAACGCCCGACCCTCAAGCTGCTTCAAGATCAGACAGCCTAGCCTGCATCGGAACCGAACCCGGGCGAAGGTCAAGATACTCGTGAAGCAGGCGGCGCGGTAGCGCTGCATCCAATCGAACATTGCGTGTGCTGGTGCGGTTGCCCAGGTCCGCCTCGAGATGGTCAAGGAAGTCACAGACCACATCCGCCGTCAGCTGCTCGACCGTGATGGCGCTTGGCCTGACCTCGAAGCGCTCGGCGACGTGGTAGACGAGCAGCATGAGACTGTCGGCATAGCTTGCCATCGTGCGCGGGCTGGCGATGCGCTGGAGCGGCATGTGCTCGCAAATGAAGCCGCTCACATGAGGGGCGAGATCGGTCATGACGTCGCCCTCCCTGCGTGCAGCGCCTCGACCGTCTCCGCGACCCGCTTCAGCAGGACCGATGTCGCGTGCATGTACCAGTAGGAGAGCACCGCAAAGTCCGGGGCAGTTAAATTTTGGGCTTGATGCTTACAAGGGTTTCGGATGTCAGCCGCTCCGGAATTCGTTCAGTTGAAAATTTGCCTGATCGGGATCAGCCCGATGATCTGGCGGCGGGTTCTGGTGCCGGTTTCAACGACCCTGCACGAGTTGCACGGGATTTTTCGGGTGGCGATGGGCTGGGAAGGCGTTCATCTGTTTCTCTTCGATATCTAAGCGGTGCGATACGGCTCATTCGAGTTGCATGCCGCGAATCCGGGTGTGCCCCTGCTAGAATTCGATTTCAGCGTGAATGAACGGTTCTCGTACATCAATGAAATGGGGGATCATTGGGAAGCACCAAGAGCCTGGGGGTCAATCGACGACACCGCCAAGCGGGAGTCACCTCAAGCCACGGTGGAGCACTGAAAATTTAGACGGCGGATCGCGAGACCTTCTTCTCCACGGCGCATTGACCCCCAGGCTCTTGGTGCTTCCCAGCATGACCAGAGCGTGCTCGCCGCCGCGTCAAACGGCCTGCGGCGAGGCGTCGGTTCTACCGCGCGGCGGAAAGGGTGCCGATGCCGGCTGCCGTGGCTCATTGATTGACCTTGTCGAGCCCGATGCTCATTGACACCGCCACAAGCGCCACGATCGCCAGCAGGATTTGCACGCCTGAGACCGCCGCGACCAGCGGTGTGGAGGTGTATTGCACCAGCGCGAGCAGCTCCACCGGAAGCGGCCTGTCGCGGAAGCCATGGGTGAAAATCGCCACCGACAGATTGTCGAACCCTTCCACGAAGGTGAAGACCGCCCCGGCAAGGATCGCCGGCAACAGCAGCGGGAAAGTGACGGTGCGCAGGCTCTGGAACGAGGTCGCGCCGAGATTGGTGGCGGCCTCCTCCAGCGACGGATCAAGCCGGACCAGCCGGCTTTGCACCGTGCGCACCATGACCGCCATGATGAAGACCGTGATCGAGATCGCCTGCAGCCAGATCGACGGCGACACGCCCACCAGCGCCCCGGAAAAGAGCACTGCAACACCCAGCACGATGCCTGGCACCATGTGCGGCACCAGAACGAAGACCGACAAAGCCGTGGTGCCGCGGAACTTGCCGCGCGCGCAGGCCAGAGCCGTGGGCACGCCCAACAGGATGCACAGCGCGGTGACCATCAGACCCACTTTCAGGCTGGTCCACATCGCGCCCACGAGTTTGGTTTGTTCGAAGACCTCGGCATACCAGCGAAGGGTGAACCCCTCGGGCGGGAAGCTAACAAAGGCGCGTGTGTCGAAGGAGATGATAACGACGATGATCGAGGGCGCGATCAGCAACAGAAGCGACAAAACCGCGATGAAAAGCACCAACCCGATCCCAAGAATGTCGCCCAGCGACGCGGTGCGGAGGACCTTGATCATGCGTCGCGTGCTTTCGTCCAGCGGGTGAAGAAGTTGGTCAGCATCGCAATTGCCAACAGCACGATCAGGCAGGTCACCATCAGGATCAGCGAACTGACCGACCCCTTGCTCCATTCCAGCGAGAAAACCACCTGCTCATAGATCATCGTGGCGGCGTTGAGGTAATTTCCGCCGCCCAGAATCTGCGGCACCACAAAGGTCGTGTAGCTCAGCGTGAACACTAGCGCCGCTCCGGTGCCGATGCCCGGCGCGCTGAGCGGCAGTATCACAGTGCGCAGCGTGCCCAGCCGGGACGCGCCGAGATTGGCCGAGGCCTCTACCAGCCCGCCCTCATGCCGGCTCATCACCGCAATCAGCGGCAGGATCATCACCGGGAGGTGAATCTGTACCATGCCAATCAGCACCGCCCAATGGGTGTTCATGATCCGCAACGGCTGATCTATCAGCCCAAGATTCATCAGGGTGGCGTTCACCACGCCGCGCCCCCCCAGGATCACCAGCCAGGCATAGGTCCGCACGATGCCGCTGGTCAGCAATGGAGCGATGGTCAGGATCAGGATCAGCCGCCGGGTCCATTTGCCCCCGATCAGGAACAGATAGGCCACAGGATAGCCGAAGAGCAGGCAAAGCCAAGTGGTGTTGAGCGCCAGAAACAGCGACCGCTGGAAGGTTGTCCAATAGAGCGGGTCGGTCAGTGCGCTGTTCAGATGCGCCATCGAAAAGGTCTGCGACACGATCGCGCCGCGCGACACTACGATGTCGGAGAAGCCCAGGGACAGCAGGATCACGAAAGGGATGACAGCGACGATCGTCAACACGATGATCGCCGGCACTGCCGGCCAGATGCCACGACCGGATAGAAGCTTGTCGAGCACTTGCGCGGACAGGCTGACCCGCTGCACGGGCTGGGGAAGCGCCGTCTCCGCCATCAAGCCGGGTAGAAGGTGCAATATGCGGGATCGATGACCGACAGGCTGACCGCCGCGCCCGATTGCAGCGGGCGGGCGCGATCCTGCCGCATGGCGGCCACCCGCACGGTCGTCCCTGCCGACATTTCCACATGGTATTCGATCAGTGCGCCGACCGTCCGGTGGAACGAGATCGTCCCGCGCCAGGGGCTCTCCTCCTCGGGTGCCACGCGCAGATTGTGCGGGCGGGTCATCACCTGCAACGCTCCGCTCAGCTGCGTTTGCGCCGTTTGACCGTCGGGCAACGCGACCTGGCCGTCGCGGGCCTGCGCCACCCAGAAATTCGACGTTCCGATGAAATCGGCGACATAGGCGGTAGCCGGGTGGTCGAAGACAGTATCCGGGGCGGCGACCTGCTCAATCCGACCGGCGCGCATCACCGCGATGCGGTCTGACATCGTAAGCGCCTCTTCTTGGTCATGGGTGACGAAGATCGCGGTCAGCCCTAGGCGTTTGATCAGCTGCCGAAGCTCGACCTGCATGGCGCCGCGCAGCTTGGCGTCCAAGGCGCTGAACGGCTCATCCAGAAGCAGCACTCGCGGCTGCAGGACCAGCACCCGCGCCACCGCGACGCGCTGCTGCTGACCGCCTGAAAGCTGGGCCGGATAGCGATCGGCAAAGTCGGAAAGCGACACCGTTTCCAACACCTCCGCCACGCGGGCGTCGATCTCGCGCCGGGACAAGCCGCGCATGCGCAGCCCATAGCCGACATTGCGGGCGACGGTCAGGTGCGGGAAAAGCGCGTAGCTTTGGAACACCACGCCGACGGGGCGGCGGTTGACCGACAATCTGCCGACATCGCTCCCGTCGATCTCGATGGTGCCTTCCTCGGCATCCCAGAACCCTGCGATGCAGCGCAAGAGCGTGGTCTTGCCGCAGCCCGAGGCGCCCAGAAGAGTGACAATTTCGCCTTCGGCGACATCGAGCGAGCAATCCTTCAGGATCGTGGTTGCCCCGAAGCGCTTGTAAACCGCCCCGATGCGCAGCACCGGGGCGGCCGAGTCCGATTCCTCATGAAAAATCGGCGGTCTCCTGCATCATGACGCGGCAAACATGCGGTCGAAGGCTTCCACCGTCTGGCCGCGCAGCGGCGCGAAGTCGGGCCACTGCAGCGACGTCGTCGTGGCTAGTTCCTCCGGCGTTGAGGGCACATAAGGCGCAGCCTCGGCCGGCACTTCGATACCTACGACGACGGTGCCGAAATAGATCGGCGCGCTGCCGGCCATGGACTGGATCTCGGGCGTCAGTAGGATGTCAGCAAACTCATGCACCAGATCGGCGGTGCCCTCCTGCGTGTTAACGAAATGCACGATGTTGGTGGGCAGCATCAGCGGCCCAGGTCCGGTGATCTTGGTGTAGCCGATCGGCAGGCCCGAATTGGCGGCCAGCGCCGAGTTGACGTGCCAAAGCGGCGCCAAATCCACCTCGCCTCGCTCGATCATCTGTTGCAAGAGCGGCGGCGACCGGCCGACCAGCGGGTCCAGCTCCAACCATTTGTTAAGGGCGAACTCCATGTCGTCCTGTGGCATGCCGAAGGCTTCGCTGGTAGCTGCCAGCACGCCCAGACCCAAGTTCGACTGCGGGCGGCACATGCCGATGCGCCCGTCATAGTCGCCGCTCCACAGTTCCTTCCAGGTGGTGGGCGGCGTGGAGATCTTGGTGGTGTCATAGGCGACGCCGATGCCTTCGAACCAGATCGGCTGGCCGACATCATAGCCGTAAGGCGGGAATTTCGGGTCCACATTGGCGGCATTCGGGATCTGCGAAAAATCCAGCGGAACCAGCACATCCTCGGCCAGCGCGTTGATGATCGCGGGCGAGCCCATCACCGCCAGATCATAGGGCGATTTACCGCGCGCGGCCTTGATCTGCGCCAGCGCTTCGGCCGACAGACCGCCGATCACGCGCAGCGACACACCCGGGTTGCGGCGGCCCAGTTCTTCGCCGGCGGCAATAAGCGGGGCGTCCGAATCGTTGCCGTAGCCGACCATGACAAGCTCGCGAGTCTGAGCCCGCAGGACGGTCGGGCTGGTCAGTGCTGTGGCAGCCGCCAGGCTGCCTAGGACAGTTCTTCGGGTCAGGTGCATTGGTGTCTCCCTTTCAGCTTTTTCTACCGAAACTCGGCGCGTCATCAAAGAAAGCCGATTTCATTTCCTTACGCAAGAAAAAATTCAAAAACACCTTAGTATCTTGATCAAGCAGCGGCGCGCATCAGGCGAGATTCACTTTGATGCCGGCCTGCTCCAGCGCCGAGACATCGTTCGGTGCTGCCTTGCGGTCGGTGACGAGTGCGGCGATCTCGCGCGTTGTGGCAATCCGCGCGCCAGCCACATGGCCGATCTTGCCGCGGTCCCCCAGCATCACCGCGCGCCGTGCGGCGGCGATCATGGCGCGCTTGACCTCGACCTCTTCCAGATGCGCATTGGTGAAGCCGCGCACGGCGTCGATGCCCGCGCAACAGAGGTAAGCACAATCGGCGTTGAGCTGGTCAAGAAGCAGCCCCGCAAAGGGCGGTACCAGCGAGCGCGAATGCGGGTTTCGTCCAGATTCCTTCAGTTTTCCGCCAGTTACCATGACCGAGGCACCCGGATGCATGTGGAGTGCAATGGCGATGTCGAGGCTGGAGGTGATGACGACCAGATCGCGCAGGTCTTGCGGCAGCGCCATCGCCATGGCCAGCGTCGTGGTGCCAGCATCCAGGATGATGGTTTCGCCGCTGCGCACCATCCCGGCCGCCATGATCCCGATCCGCTCCTTCTCGGCGGTAAAGCTCTGGCTGGGCAAGTCCACCGGGCGCTCGAACCGGGCTCGCTGCACCGCGATCGCACCGCCGCGCACGCGGCGCAGCAGCAATCTCTTTTCTAGCGAGTCAAGATCGGACCGGATCGTCACCGCCGACACGCCCAAGGCCTGGGACAGGCGGGCGACCTCGGCCATGCGCTCCTCATCGAGGATCTCGAGAATCCGCTGATGGCGATATGGCACGGGGTCATTCTGCACATTTTCCACGATACTTGCCCTTCTGCTGCTTGCGTTTTCTTTCAATAAGAGAAATATCGAAAGCGACGCGGTCGTGCCATCTGTTTCGCGCGCCTGCAATTTCCAAACCGCCAAGCACGGAGAGCGATATGAGTTTCGAGCAACGATTGAAGGAAATCCGACGCGAGTCCTCCTCGGATGCCGCGGGCGATCCGGAGCGCTTTCGCCGCGTGGCGTTGACCGAGCGCGAAATGATGAACCAAGGCGAGGCGATCCGCGCGACAGTGGCGGCCAATGCCGAGCCCCTTGTCGCCATCGGACGCGACCTGGCAAACCGGACCTTCCGCCGCGTCGTCATCGTCGGCTGCGGCGACAGTTGGATCGCCGGGCATGGCGTGCGTCCGGCACTGGAGGCCGCGCTCGGCGCGCCCTGCGAGCCGGTCGAGGCGTTCGATTTCGCCACATACGGGCTTCGTACCATCGACGCCGAGACGTTGGTGATCGGGCTCAGCTCCTCGGGCAGGACCGAGCCTGTGATCGACGGGCTGACCGGCTCGGCGGAGCGCGGGGCCTACACGATCGGCCTGTCGAACACGCCTGGCTCTCCGCTGATGGAGCAATGCCCGGGCGCGCTGCATATCCACGCAACGCGGGGCGGCTGGCCCACGCAATCGAGCACCGCGGCGATGGCGCTGATGCTGGCGATGGCTGCGGCGGTGCAAAGAGCCAAGGGCGGCGACGCCTCGGTGCTGGAGGCGGCGCTGGATGCACTCCCCGAGCAGGTGGATGCCGTGGCGCGCGCCTTCTATGAGCCGGCCAAACAGGTGGCCAAACATCTCGCCCGCGCCGATCTGGTGCTGACCACCGGCCCCGGCCCCTATTTCGCTCCTGCCGAGTTCGGCGCGGCCAAGCTGAAGGAACTGGCGCCGATCCACGCCTATTCCTTCCCCTTGGAAGAGTATCACCACTACCGCACGCAAAAGGCGGGCGATGCGCTGTTCATGGTCGCTGCCGACAAGGACAGTCATGCGAGGGCGCTGGAAACCGCGATCATGTCGCAAGGCTGCGAGGGCTATTGCGTGGCGCTGGTCCCCGAGGGGGAGACTGAAATCACGGAGATCGTCGATGTGGCCTGGCATCTGCCGCCGGTTCCGGCGGAAACCGCGCCCATCGTCTATAGCGTGCCGCTGCATCTCTTCGGCTACCACGCCGCGGTCGAACGCGACGCGTTGGGTCTTGGCGCACCGCGGCTCGGACTGTGAAGTGACGCCCGATCTGGTCACGGTCGGCGGGTTGACGGTGGACAATGTCGTCGCCGCCGACGGCACCGTCGCGCTGGATGTGGCCGGTGGCAATGGCGCCTTTTCCGCCGTAGGCGCGCTCAACTGGGTGGGCCGTGTCGGGCTGGTCAGCTGCGCAGTGGCAAGCTACCCGCAGGACACGATCCAGCGGTTGCAGGCGGGCGGGGTCGATCTGTCGGGCGTGACCTGGTCCGAGGCGACGCTGACGGCGGGCAACTGGTTTCTTTATGACGGAACCGGCCGCCGGGACGAGGGGCTGACGGCGCCGGGCGCCGCTCTGGCCGAGGCGGGCTTTCCGACCGATCGACTTTCGCCCGAGCAGGCCACCGCATGGCGCGCCCGGCTGCAGGCCCGCGATGCGCCGGACGAAATCGGCTATTCCGAGTTTCGGGAACAGCATCCCTTGCGCGCGGCACAGGTGCCCGAGGCCTGGCATGGCGTGCGGGGCGTTCACCTGGCCCCCAGTGCGCCCGACGTGATGCGCGAGATGCTGGATATCTTCTTCCCGACGGGCGCGTTCGTCACCGCCGATCCCGGGTGGCAACTGGCCGATATCGACCTCGATGCGCTCACCCCGATCCTGGCCCGGCTTAGCGCGTTCCTGCCCAGCGAAGTGGAACTGCGCGCGCTGGTGCCGGGAGCGCAGCCGGTCGAAGCCCTGAGGGCTCTTGCCGCACGCTGCCCTGGCGCGGTCGCCGTCAAGATGGGATCCAAGGGCGCACTGGTCTGGGACCGCACGGCCGAGGCCGCCATCGCGGTGCCGGCGCAGCGCGTCGAGACCCACGACCCCACCGGAGCGGGTGACAGTTTCTGCGGCGGATTTCTGGCCGGCCTGGTGGAAACCGGCGATCCGGCAAAGGCCGCCCGGTTCGGGGCGATCTCTGCCGCCCGGGTTGTCGCCGCCTTTGGCGCCGCCGCCACATTGCCCACCGACAGAGCTGCCGCGCGCGCCGCATTGCAAAGGGAATCCAGCCAATGTCCTTGACCCTCTTCGATCATCCCAGACCGGTCATCGTCCTGTACGTGCCCGATTTCACGCTCAACCGGCATCTTCCAGTCGCGTGGTACGAGGAGTACGCGCTTGCCAATGCCTGGGTGGTCGCCGAGGCTGGCATCCCTTGGATCAAACTGCAGGGACAGACCAAGACCTCCGGTCCAATCGCGCCCGACACGTTGGCGCTGATGGCGGCCTTGAGGTTGTTGATCCGGGCCGTGCTGCCGCAACTCGGCCTAGGCATCATCATCAAGACGCATGACCCGGTTGCGGCGCTGTCGGTGGCGCATGCCGCAGCGGCGGATTTCGTGCGCCTGAATGTCTTTGTTGGCGGCGCGATGACCGCCCAGGGCCCGTGCAACGGATCGGCGGCCGAGGCCAACGCCGCCAATCCCATGGCCGCCGCCGGCGTGCTTTCGCGACGCGATGCAGGGCCCGAGGATCTGCTGCGGTGGACTGTCGACCTCAGCTCGCGCTTCCTGGCCGCGGTGCGAGTCCTCGCATGAGCAAGGTGGCGCGGGATTTCGCCGGCTATGCAGGCCACCCGCCCGCGATGCGGTGGCCGAACGGCGCCGGCCTGGCGGTGTCGCTTGTCGTGAATATCGAGGAAGGTGCCGAATTGAGCCTGCGCGCGGGCGACGACCGCAATGAGCATGTCTATGAGGCCGTCGAACGGGTCGAAGGCGCGCCCGATCTGTGCATGGAGAGCCATTTCGAATACGGCCCACGCGCCGGCTGGCCGCGGATTCGCAATGCGTTGCGCAACCGCCGCTTGCCGGCGACTCTCAGTGCCTGCGGTCGCGCGCTGGAGGCGACGCCGTGGATCGCCGCGCAGGCCGTGGAGGATGGGCATGAGGTCTCGGCCCATGGCTGGCGGTGGGAGCGGCATGTCGATTTCGACGCCGCCACCGAGCGCGCCGCGATCGCGCGCACCGTCGAGGCCATCGAACGCACCGCCGGCGAGCCGCCCCGGGGCTGGCACACACGTTCGGCCACCTCGCTGCGCACGCGGGACCTGCTCATCGAACAGGGCGGGTTCCTTTATGACAGCAACGCCTATAACGACGACATCCCCTATGTCGTGGACACGGCGCAGGGCGCACATGTGGTGTTGCCGTATGCTTTCGACACCAATGACATGCGTTTCCAAAATGGCGGCGGCTTCGTCTTTGCCGAGGATTTCGCGCGCTACTGCAGCGCGGCTTTTGACCGGCTGCTTGAAGAATCGGCACAGGTCCCGCGCATGCTGTCGATCGGGCTGCACACCCGGATCATCGGGCGCCCGGCGCGGATCGGCGGGTTGGAGACGTTTCTTGACAACGCGTTGCAGCGGGAAGGGGTTTGGTTCGCCACCCGGGCCGAAATCGCGCGCGCCTGGCGTCGCGCCACAGGCCTGCCCGATTGGCAGCCACGCCCCTGTCCGCCGGATTTCGCCTCCGGGGTGCCGGCATGAGGAGCCGCGACCTCATTGGATATGGCGGCTCATGGCCCAATCTGACCTGGCCCATTGGCGCAAAACTGGCCGTGTCGGTGGTGGTCAATTTCGAAAAGGGGGCCGAGCAGCAAGTGCTCGATGGCGACCCGGTGAATGAGCGGATCGGTGAGGTGATCTCGGTCGTGCCCGAGGTCAGGCCCGATCCGGGCCAGGCGCAGACCTTCGCCTATAGCCGCCGCGCTTGGCGCATGGCCAATGCACTATGCCGCTTTCGGGTCCCGGCGACACTTTTTTCTTGCGGCCGCGCCGCCGAGCGCACCGCACCGGTCCTGCGCATGCTGGTAGAGGATGGGCATGAGACCGCCTGTCATGGCTGGCTGTGGCACGCGCATGCCAAAGATGACAGCGCCGAGGCCATTTTGCAGACCACTGGCGAACGCCCGCGCTACCTTTTCTGCCGTGGCGCGGAAAGCCCCTGGACTTGGGGTCTCTTGACCGAGCGGGGCTATCTCTATACCTGCAACGGCTTCGACGACGATCTGCCCTACCGCGATAGGTCGGGTCTGATCGTGGTGCCCTACGGGCTTGATGCCAACGACACGAAAATTTTCTGCCCCAATGGCTTTGTCCGGGCCGCGGACATGATCGACCACGTGACGGACGCGCTGGACGTTCTGGAGGCCGAAGCCGCGCGCGGCCTGCCGCGTGTGCTCAACGTCGGGTTTCACCTGCGCATCTCTGGCCGCTCCGGCCGGTTCAAAGCCTTTGAGCAGGTGCTGGCCGAGTTGGACCGCGAGCGCGACCGTCTATGGCTGGCCCGGCGCATCGACATCGCGCAGGCCTTCGACGCGGCCAGTCCCGGATGATCGCGCTGATCAATCCCAACACGTCTGAAGCGACGACGGCCAGCATGCTGCGGATCGCGAAGGAGGCTGCGGGCCCCGGCATCCGGATCGAGGGGCTGACCGCCCCGTTCGGCGCGCCGCTGATCACAACCCCCGCTGCTTTGACGCGGGCGGCTGAGGCGGTTGTCGCACTGGCCCCACAGCTGCGCGCGGCGCGGGCAGTCCTCGTCGCCGCCTTCGGCGACCCCGGTGTGTTGGCCCTTCGCGACCTTCTGGCGGTGCCGGTCACAGGCCTTGCCGAGGCGGGCATGCGCGAAGCGGCGCAGGGCGGGCGGCGATTTGCCGTGGTCACCACCACCCCCGATCTTCGCGACGGCATCGCAGCGATGGCCGAGGCCCATGGTCATGACCGCTTTCTCGGCACTTGGACTACACCGGATGATCCGGTCGCGCTGGCCAGCAATGACGCCGCACTTGCCACCGCGCTTGCGGCAGCCTGCGCCCGGGCTGTCGATGCAGGCGCCGAGGCGATCGTGATTGGCGGCGGGCCCCTTGCCGAGGCCGCGCGCACGATTGCACCCACCTCCCCCGTGTCGCTGATCGAGCCGCTGCCTGCGGCCATCCGGTTGAGCCTCGTCCGCTGCAAGGAAAGATCGAAAATATGACCCGCCACCTTGTCACCGCAGATCATATCGTCACCGGGATCGATCCCGATGGCACGCCGCAGGTCCTGGAGGGTGGGGCGATTTTGGTCGAGGGCGACCAGATCGCTGAATTGGGGCCGGCCCGCGCGTTGCGGCACGCCCATCCGGGCCTGATCGAGACGGGCGGCAAAGGGCGGGTCGCGATCCCCGGGCTGATCAACGCGCATCACCATGTCGGCCTGACGCCCTTCCAAATGGGCGCACGGGACCAGCCGCTGGAGCTGTGGTTCCCCGAACGCATGGCGATACGCGATGTCGAGCCCCGGCTCGACACGCTTTTTTCCGCCTTCGAAATGATCGCTTCGGGCGTGACCACGGTGCAGCATCTGCACAGCCGCGCGCCGGGTGATGCCGATGCGATTCTGGCCCGGGCCGACCGGATCATCGGCGCCTATAAGGAGATTGGCATGCGAGCGAGTTATTCCTTCGCCCTGCGCGATCAGAACCGGATGATCTATGCCGCCGATGAAACGTTCGTCGCATCGCTGCCGGCGGCGCTACAGAAATCCGCATCGGCCTATTTCGCCGGATTCGGCCTGCCTTTGTCTGAGCAAATCGCGGTCTTCCATGCGTTGCGTGCGCGCTGGCAGGACGATGCCCAGATCGCGATCCAGATCGCGCCGTCAAACCTGCACTGGCTGTCCGACGCCGCGCTGGAAAGTGCGGTCCGCATGGCCGAGGAGACCGGCGCACCGATGCATATGCACTTGCTGGAGACCCCCTATCAGAAGGAATATGCCCGTCGCCGGGCCGGCGGATCGGCCTTGGCGCATGTCGACCGGTTCGGCCTGATCGGGCCGCAGCTGACTATCGGCCACGGCGTCTGGATGACGCCCGACGACCTCGACCTGCTGGCCGAGCGTGGCGGCTGCCTTTGCCACAATTGCTCCTCCAACCTGCGGCTAAAAAGCGGTACGGCCGATCTGAACGCATTCCTCGCCAGCGGCGTTCCGGTGGCGCTCGGCATTGACGAGGCAGGCCTAAACGACGACCGCGACATGC
The DNA here is from genome assembly GCA_022819605.1 of Silicimonas sp. Lineage (GTDB taxonomy): Bacteria > Pseudomonadota > Alphaproteobacteria > Rhodobacterales > Rhodobacteraceae > JAJEFO01. The sequence continues at coordinate 28,427 of JAJEGW010000014.1, forward strand.
TGCAGGAAATGCGGCTGGCGCTGACGCTGCACCGCCCCGTGGGCCATGACGCGCCACATCCCGGCGCGGCGCAAATCTTGCGCATGGCGACCGAACATGGCGCGGCCACAACGCCCTTTGCAGGCCGGATCGGGCGGCTCGCCCCCGGGTCCGCGGCAGACATCGTGCTTCTTGACTGGCAGGCTGTGACCCGGCCTTGGCAGGATCCGGCGATCCCGCTTGTCGATGTGCTGATCCGGCGCGCCAAGACGACGGCCGTCGCCACGGTTCTGATCGGCGGCGAGGTCGTCTATCATGAGGGCCGGTTCACGCGGGTCGACCGGGACAAGATCCTAAAAGAGATCACGCGGGAGCTGGGCCAGCCCGCAACGGAAGACGAGCTCGCGCTACGCTGTCTGTCCCGAGATCTGATCGATCCTGTCAGCCAGTTCTATGAGGGGTGGCCAGTCTCCTGAATCTTAAGTTCGTATCAAACCTCTTCTCCCTCGCCGGGTGCATTCGCCTTGAGGCAGAACCTCCCGACGACCGCAAGGATCTCGTCGGCGGGCTTGACCCACTTGCAAGGCTTCGGCTTCTCGTTGTGCGCGTCGATGAAGAACATGATGTGGAGAGCACCGCCTATCTCGTGCACGAGATAGTGAATAGGCTCTTATTGGTTGTGCACAGCACTGCCAATAAGAGCGTTGAGCTGAACCGCGCTTTCCCGACGTCGACGTTTTCCATGGAGAGTGAATTGGGATTTATATACATGACTATCCATCAGTCAGCCGCATACCGTTCCGCGTCCTGTCCCGGCAACCCGGCGACATGCGGTTCAAGAACACTCTCGGACGCGCCGGGACGACCCAAGGAGCCGATGTCCCACCCGGCCAGCGCGATCCCGCGCTGGAGAATGTTTCGTGCCGCGTTGACATCGCGGTCCGTCACCAGACCGCAGCCGCCGCAGGCAAACTCGCGCACATCCAGCGGCATGTCCTGCCTGTGCCCGCAGGCATGGCAGTCCGTGCTCGTGTGCCTGGGGTCGACCCGCACCACTGACCCACCGGCGCTCTCAGCTTATAGGTCAGTTGCTCGGCGAGTCTCCCCCACTGCTGTTCGGCGATCGACCGGGCCAGTTTCGGATTGCGCATCATGTTCGAGACCTGGAGGTCCTCGATGGCGATCCGGTTGCGGCTCTTCACGATCGATGCCGAAATCCTGTGGAGCGCGTTGCGCTCCCGCATCCTCGTCCGCTCCCACTCCCGGCGAAGGACATTCACCTTCTTGCGCCGCGAAGCGGACCCCTTCTTCGCCCGCGACACGGCGCGCTGCGCCCGCCTGAGCGGTCGGCGGTCGATGCGGACGGCGGGCACCGTCTCGCCCGTCGAGAGGACGGCGCGGTCCTTGACGCCTGAGCGTTGTCAGAGTTTCTGACGTGGATTCCGTCGATTCCGCTCGAATTGTCTGAGGGCTTGGGGCGGGTGCCCCTCAACCGACTTGCAAGAAGCCGGCCAAGGGGCTTGTCTCGGTGACGGCAAATCTACCGGAGACG
>JAJEGW010000145.1 GCA_022819605.1 Silicimonas sp.
AGCCGGAGGGGTCACCCTCCAGATTTGGAGTGAAACTGTGAATAGAGCCCAGAAAGAGAAAGTGGTCGAGGAACTCGGCCAGATCTTCGAAAGCTCTGGCGTGGTGGTCGTAGCCCACTACGCAGGTCTCACGGTCACCGATATGCAGGATCTCCGCGGGCAGATGCGCGCGGCCGGCGGATCGGTGCGCGTCGCCAAGAACAGGCTTGCCCGGATTGCCTTGGCAGGAAAGCCGAATGAACATCTGGCCGACCTGCTGACGGGGATGACGGTGTTTGCCTATTCGGAGGATGTGGCCGCCGCTGCGCGTGTCGTCCACAAGTACTCCAAGGCAAATGCAAAGCTTGTCATTCTCGGCGGCGCAATGGGCGAAACGGCACTGGATGTGGCAGGCGTGAAGGCTGTCGCGGAAATGCCGTCGCGGGAAGAGCTGCTTGCCTTAATCGTGGGCTGCATCGGTGCCCCGGCATCGAACCTTGCCGGGGCGATCGGAGCACCCGCTTCGAACGTGGCGGGCATCCTTTCGACCGTGGAAGAGCGCGCGGAAGCCGCATGAGACTTGCGTGTGGATCATGTTCGCACGTCGCAGCAAATTAGGAACGGAATTGAGAAATGGCTGATCTGAAGAAACTTGCAGAGGAGATCGTGGGTCTCACGCTTCTCGAGGCGCAGGAACTGAAAACCATCCTGAAGGACGAATACGGGATCGAACCCGCCGCGGGTGGCGCCGTGATGATGGCCGGTCCGGCCGCTGGCGGTGACGCCGGCGCCGACGCGGAGGAGGAAAAGGACGAGTTTGATGTCATCCTCAAGGCGGTTGGCGCACAGAAGATCAACGTGATCAAGGAAGTGCGTGCGATCACCGGCCTTGGGTTGAAGGAAGCCAAGGACCTGGTCGAGGCCGGCGGCAAGGCTGTCAAGGAAGGCATTGCCAAGGACGAGGCCGAAGAGATCAAGGGCAAGCTCGAAGCGGTGGGAGCCGAAGTCGAGCTCAAGTGACCATTGCAGGCCGGCCGGTCAGAACCGGCCGGCCCGTTTCCGCGAGCGCATTGCGGCGGTTCTCGACGATGTCGAGAGGGGCGCGATTGTCCTGTGCGTGGCGCCGCGCCAGGCGGTGCAGATTGGCTCGGTCGACCAATTTGGCGACCATGCGGTGAATTCCCTTTCCTGTCCCGCGATCAGGCGGATCGATCACCGACCGACACCTTCACTCGGATTGATGGTTGCGTCCGTGAAGTCACCGATGCGAATGCAGCCGTTGCCGCGACCGTCAGGGTTCGGAGGATATCGATTGATGTGCCGGCAATGGCGGTTTGGTCAGACCTTTGCTCCCTGCATGTCCCGAAAGTCCGGAATGAACGACGGAAGTGGCCGCGGGAAGAGATGTAGAATGCCCGGACCAGGAGGCCCGAACACCGCCCGAAAGGACTGGTTCCGGGCTTGCCTAGAGGCGCAGACGCCACTGGATTCATTCTGCAGCGAGCGCAACTTCCGCGCCCGCCGCCCGAAAACGGCCCAAGTTGCCGTGAAACGTGCAGGGCACGAAGCCTGACACGCCAACGTCAATCAACGCGATGGTCCGACTTGGATTTCGCCCTTTCCCGGCGTCGCGGCGTGCACACCCGAATCACTGGAACAAAGAAAGAATAAATGATCCTGTGAGGTCCTTGCTTGTGAAATGCGGCGTTGGTTGCTTGATCATGATGCAGCCGAGTTCTTTGCATTGGAAGTAGACTAATCGCTACGTTCAAGCTACATAGTCAGATGATCAGCAGCATGAAGGTCGCAAGAGGCGGAAACACGACCATGACTGACACCGGAAACAGCGGCTTGGCAAATTCCGGTTCCAAGAATGGCCAGCGCGAAGACAACCCGAACAAGATAAGCAACAAGCGATACGAAAGCGAGCTGTTCCGGCTGCAGCTCGAACTCGTGAAGATGGTTGAGTGGATCAAGCACGAGAAGCTCAAGGTCGTGGTCATATTCGAAGGCAGGGACGCGGCCGGAAAGGGCGGGGTCATCAAACGGATCACGCAGCACCTGAGTCCCCGCATCTGCCGGGTGGTCGCGCTGCCCGCACCAACGGAGCGCGAGCGGACCCAATGGTATTTTCAGCGCTACGTGCCGCACCTTCCCGCCGCCGGCGAGATGGTGATGTTCGACCGGAGCTGGTACAACCGGGCTGGCGTCGAAAGGGTCATGGATTTTTGCACCGATGACGAATATCGCGATTTCATGCGCTCCTGCCCGGAGTTCGAACGCATGCTGGTGCGTTCCGGCATAAGGCTGATCAAGTACTGGTTCTCCGTCTCGGACGAGGAGCAGGAGAAGAGGTTTCAGGCACGCCTTCACCAGAGTCACAAGCGCTGGAAACTGAGCCCGATGGACCTCGAATCGCGGCGGCGCTGGGTTGCCTATTCAAAGGCCAAGGACGAGATGTTCGCGCACACGGACATCAAGCAGGCGCCCTGGTACGTCGTGGATGCGGACTTGAAGAAGCACGCCCGGCTGAATTGCATCAGCCATCTCTTGAGCATGGTGGACTACGAGGATCTGACACCGGAATCGATCGAGCTTCCCAAGCGAGAGGATGCCGGTGCATATGTCCGGCCACCATTCTCTGAACAGACACTCGTGCCGGCAACGTATCCCTGACGGGACCATCTCGAATCGGCCGTCAGGACTCTCGCCGAGGGCAGTCGCTTTGTGTCCGTGGCGAGAGGTTGCAGCTCTGCTCGCCATGGCACGGGTTCCGGCGGGCGGCGAAGCTTTCCGTGTGTTCGGCATCCCGGCGCCCGCTGTCGGCCTGCTTCTCTGCTTCACGACCTGATGGCAGCCTTCCGTGCGCCGTCCGCGCAGACAGCCAGTGACCGCACGCCCTCGTATGATCGGAGAATCAGAAGTGAACAGAGGAGGTGGCTGTGGATAAGTTGCAGGCGGAATCCTGTGGAAAACCTGTCGCTTGCATGCCGCCGCCTCCCCGGTTCATTCCTG
>JAJEGW010000179.1 GCA_022819605.1 Silicimonas sp.
CACGCAAACGCATTGATCGAGTCAATAATGGAATTCAACCTGTCCATCGTACCCTCCTCCATTTCCTGCATGCCTTGCCAGCCGTTGCCGTGCGGGCTCGCCGATTTTGGCAGAACCCTGCAGGATTGTCCGTTCCATGCCCGTGCGCTTTCGCGCCAATTGCGTGCCTTTTTCGTCGCTTTCAGGCGAATTCGGTGCCACCCCCGCCTCCGATGCACGAATCGGCCGCCGACAGCCCGGGCCTGATTCGGCCCGTCCGGAACGGGGGAGACCTGCGATGAACGTTGCCAACGACCTGCGCCGGATGTGGTGAAGGACGCCGCGCCGGGGCAGTGACTCAAGAGAAAGCAGCGCGATCGGGACCACTCGATGCGCGTGACGCGGCTGATCCAGCAATGTGTGCCGCATCTGCTCTTCTACAAGGATCGGCTGGCCGGAGTGCAGAACGAACTGTGTCGGATTGTCCCGGAATGCGCCACATCCTGGCTCGGCAGTGCCGCTGCAGCGCCTCGCCGTTCCGCGTCGCAAGCTCACCCGTCCTCGTGAAGCCTGACGGCTGCATCTCCGGCCATCATGCCGTCATCGACCCTGTCCAGACGCAGGTATGCCAGCCCCAGACCGCCGCTCTGCGAATGGAGCGCTCCCACAGCCTGCCCCTTGCCGTTCAGGATCTTGGTGCCGACCGGCGCTTCGCCGGTGACATGAACCCGTCTCAGCCCCTTTCGAAGCTTCGCCTTGTGCTTCATCCGTGCGGTGACCTCCTGGCCCACGAAGCAGCCCTTCTTGAAGTCGACGCCGTTCAGCCGTTCGAAGCGCGCTTCAAGCGGATAGGTTTCATTTGGGAGCAGATCGATGCCGCTCTCCGGCACTCCGGCAGCGACGCGAATGGCGTCCCAATCAGCCGCTTCGCCCCCTCGCCCGTCATAGGCACGCCAGCCCAGTCCGGGATCTCGCGGGTCGGAAAACGCGCCGACCGGTGCGCCGCCAAGGCCCCGTGCGACGCTGATGTCCGTTTCCTCGATCATCACGGCTGCCCGCAGCCTGTACATCTGGAGGCGCTGCATCAACCCCTTCGCAAGCCCCTCCGCCACATCGAGGAGAATCGTGTCGCCGTCGGCAACAAGGAAGAAATCCGCGAGATACTTGCCCTGCGGCGTGAGCAGCGCCGTCCAGATAAGCCCGTCCTTCAGGCGTGCCACGTCGCTTGTGACAAGGTTCTGGAGATAGTCTTCCCGGTCGGCACCGGAAATCCGAAAGACCTTGCGTCCGCTCATGCTGGCCTCCTGCGGGTTTCCGGGCCAATATAGGGACTTGCCAGCCAATTTGCAGCCATGCCCGCACCCATTGCCGTCATCATCCCTTCGTTCAACGCGGCCCATGCACTGCCAGCCACGACCGAAGCGCTTCTCGGCGGCCTGACGGACGGGCTGGTCGCCGAACTCATCCTTTCCGACGGCGGTTCGAAAGACGGCATCACCGAAGTCGCAAGAGAACTTGGGGCGACACTGGTGACCGGCCCCAAGGGACGCGGAGGGCAGATCGCACGCGGGGTTGCTGCTGCACGGGCTCCGTGGGTGCTGATCCTTCACGCCGACACGCATCTCTCGCATGGCTGGGCTCAGGCCGCGTACAGTCACATGGAGAATCATCCGGACAAGGCCGGCTGGTTCCATCTCAGGTTTCGGGCGAGCGGCTTCGTGCCGCGACTGATCGCGGAAGGCGCGAATCTTCGTTCACGCTTCCTTGGCCTGCCCTATGGCGACCAAGGGCTCCTGATCGCACAGGCAACGTTGGAGGAAGTCGGGGGAGTGCCGGAGATTCCGTTGATGGAAGACGTGGCCCTCGCCCGCCGCCTCAAGGGCCGCCTTCGCCCGCTCGGCGTTATCGCGCTTACGTCGGCCGAGCGTTACGAGACCGAAGGATGGCTGCGGCGAAGCATCAGCAATCTCGGTACGCTCGTGCGTTATTTCCTTGGCGCATCTCCGGAAGAACTCGTCACCCGCTACGAAAGGCAAAACAAGCGCCAGTGAGACCGGATCAGGCAACCGCCTCGACATCAGCCACGATCCCATCAACAACTTCCTTCAGGAGCGCTTCGTCCTCGCATTCCGCCATCACCCGAATGAGCGGCTCGGTTCCAGACTTCCGGATCAGGAGACGACCCGTTCCTGCCAGTCGTTTCTCGGCATCCGTGATCGCGCCCTTTACGGTCGCTGATTCGAGAGGCTGCGCATTCTCCGAGTATCGAATGTTCTTGAGGAGTTGCGGCACGGGCTCAAACATGCGGCGAAGTTCGCTTGCCGAACGCCCGGTGCGTTGCATCTCGGCCAGGAAATGAACGCCGGCGAGCAGGCCGTCGCCGGTCGTCGCGTAGTCCGTCATGACGATGTGCCCCGACTGCTCGCCACCAAGATTGTACCCGCCGGCGCGCATTGTCTCGACTACGTAACGGTCGCCCACGGACGTGCGCAGAAGAGAGATGCCTCGACCCGCCAGGAACCGTTCCAGCCCGAGATTCGACATCACGGTCGTCACCAAGGTGTTGCCCTGGAGGCGGCCTTCGTCGGCCCAGCGCGCCGCAAACAACGCCATGATCTGGTCGCCATCGGCCACCTCGCCCGTCTCGTCGATGATCACCACTCGGTCTGCATCGCCATCCAGGCAAATCGCGACATCGGCGCGGCTGGCCGATACGGCCTCTGCAGCCGTGGCAGTGCATGTCGTTCCGCAGTTCTCGTTGATGTTCTTCCCGTCAGGCGAGGTGCCGATTTCGGTCATCTCAGCGCCCAGCTTGCCGAGCAGGTCCGGTGCCGCGCGATACGCGGCCCCGTTCCCGCAATCGATCACGACCTTCATGCCAGCAAGATCCAGATCGCCTGGAAGCGTGGACTGCAGGCTCTCGACATAGCTGGAAAGCCCGCCATCGATCCGCCGGGCGCGACCGATATTGACCGGACTGGCCGGTTGGATTTCGCCCGCCATGATCGCCTCGATTGCGGCCTCGGCTTCGTCCGAAAGCTTGAAGCCGTCGGGGCCAAAGAACTTCACGCCGTTGTCTTCATGAGGATTGTGGCTTGCCGAGATCATCACTCCCACATCCGCCCCCAGGGAGCGAACCAGCATTCCGACCGCAGGAGTCGGCACCGGACCGAGCAGCAGCACGTTCATGCCGGTCGATGTGAACCCTGCCGTCAAGGCACTCTCGAACATGTAGCCGGAGAGCCTCGTGTCCTTGCCGATGATGACATGGTGCGTGGCGGAGCCGTCCCGGCGAAAGTAGCGTCCACCGGCAGCACCGAGACGCAGAACGGTGTCCGCCGTCATGGGATGCGTGTTGACGCGCCCGCGCGCGCCATCAGTACCAAATAGCTTGCGTATCATCTGCCCGATCGGACGCGTTGTTTAGTGCGCTTGTATCATGCCAATGTGGCACTCCGAAACCGCCTTTCCAAATTCAACTCCGAAGTCCTTGATGCGTTGAACATGCACGGCTGCCTAAGGATCCGTCGAAGGGCGGAATGATGAGATCCGCCTCAAGTCCCGCAAAGTCGCTCGCTGAACGGGAAGCTCGGGCACCATTATCCCGTTTGAACGGCTTCCCAAACGGCCTGGCACATGACCCGATGATGCAATGGCACATCTGCTTGGGTGAACTGGTCAGTGGCCAGGAAAGCCTACTGCCTGTCCATCCAAGGCGGCTTCTGCGCCCGGCGATCAGAGCACCGGATCCCGGCACACGAGAATGGACGCCGTCAAGTCGCCCAGCCTCTGTTTCTGCATTCCGTTAGCGTCAAAGTTCGAGGGTGCGAGCCAAGCCTCAAACGCATCCTTGAGCGCTGGCCATTCGCTGTCAATGCACGCGTACCATGCCGTGTCGCGATTCCTTCCCTTGACGACCTTCGCCTGCCGAAAGATGCCCTCGTAGGAAAAGCCGAATCGTTCCGCCGCGCGCCGCGAACCGTGATTCGCCGCATCGCACTTCCATTCGAACCTTCGATAGCCCGCCTCGAAGGACCAGCGCATCAGTTGATAGACCGCTTCAGTGGCCTCTCGGGTTCGCTGAAGACGCGGTGCAAACGTAAGCCATCCCGTCTCGATCGAGCCTGCAGCGGGCTTGATCCGCATCAGGCTGAGAGTGCCTCCAAGCAAACCGTCCTCCATGCGCACCGCATAGTGAAGCGGGTCAGGCGACGCGCGCGCCGTGTCCACCCAAGCCACGAAGCCAGCATGGTTGAACGGACCGTGAGGAAGATACTCCCACATCCTGCCAGATGCATCCTCGGCAAATGCTTCCATCAACCCCGCGACATGTTCACGCCCGACCGGTTCCAGCTGGACATAGCGTCCTCGAATGGCCGTTCGAGATGGAAGCGACGGAGGTGACCAGTCTTTCAGGCTCATGGAATTTCCTTCCTAAGATTGACGAAATCGTGGCGCAAGATGTCACCCGGCCCGGATCGACGGCCACGTCCGTGTCCGCCCGAGTTCGCATCACGACGTGACGATCACTCTTCTGGCGGCAGCGTTCGCAATCGCAATTCACGCAACTGCTCTCTTGTCGGCTCCGTCGGCGCGCCCATCATGAGATCTTCCGCCCGCTGGTTCATCGGAAAGAGAATGACTTCGCGGATGTTCTCCTCGTCGGCCAGAAGCATGACGATCCGGTCGATCCCCGCTGCGCAGCCGCCGTGAGGCGGCGCGCCGAATCGCAGCGCATTGACCATGCCGCCAAATCGGGCGCGCACCTCGTCCTCTCCGTAACCCGCGATCTCGAAGGCCCGAAACATGATCTCGGGCTGATGGTTGCGGATTGCTCCCGAAGCGATTTCGTGGCCGTTGCACACCAGATCATACTGAAAGCCAAGAGCGTCCAGCGGATCGCCCTCAAGCGCAGCCATGCCCCCCTGCGGCATCGAGAAGGGATTGTGTTCGAAATCGATCCCGCCGCTTTCCTCATCCTCGATGTAGAGCGGGAAATCTACGATCCAGGCAAACGCAAACCGGTCTTTCGCGACAAGGCCAAGCTCCTCGCCTATGCGCGCGCGCGCCCTTCCGGCCACGGCTTCAAAGCTCGTTGCCTTGCCGCCAAGGAAAAAGGCCGCGTCACCCGAGGCCAGGTCGAGCTGTTTCCTGATGGCCTCCGTGCGTTCGGGGCCAATGTTCTTTGCGACCGGCCCGGCCGCCTCCATGCCGTTCTCGCCCTCGCGCCAGATGATGTAACCCATGCCCGGAAGGCCCTCTCCCTGGGCGAAGGCGTTCATGCGGTCGCAGAACCGGCGGCTGCCGCCACCCGGCGCGGGGATCGCGCGCACTTCGGTTCCTTCCTGTTCCAGGATCTTCGCGAATATCGCGAATCCGGACCCCCTGAAGTGTTCCGAGACATCCTGCATCCTGATCGGAATCCTCAGGTCGGGCTTGTCGGTGCCGTACCAGAGCATCGCGTCGCGATACGGGATCTGCGGCCAGTCGGCGGCCGGGTCAACGTCGCGGCTGCCGGCAAACTCGGAGAACACCTCCTCGATCACCGGCGAGACCGTATCGAACACGTCCTGCTGGGTAACGAAGCTCATTTCTAGGTCGAGCTGGTAGAAATCGGTGGGCGAACGGTCTGCACGCGGATCTTCATCGCGGAAGCACGGTGCGATCTGGAAGTACCGATCGAAGCCTGAAACCATCAAGAGCTGCTTGAACTGCTGCGGCGCCTGCGGAAGAGCGTAGAACCTGCCCGGATGAAGCCGCGAGGGCACGAGGAAGTCGCGTGCGCCTTCGGGACTGGATGCCGTGATGATCGGCGTCTGATGCTCGCGAAATCCGGCATCCCACATGCGCCGCCGAATGCTGGCCACCACATCCGAGCGGAGCTTCATGTTTTGCTGCATCACCTCGCGTCGCAGGTCGAGGAACCGGTATCGCAGCCGCGTCTCTTCCGGGTATTCCTGATCGCCGAACACGATAAGCGGAAGCTCATCTGCAGTACCCAGAACCTCAAGATCGCGGATGAAGACCTCGATGTTTCCGGTGGGAATTTTCGGATTCACGAGATCGGCGTCCCGCGTCTTCACATCGCCATCTATTCGGATGCACCATTCGGAGCGAACTTTCTCCACTTGCGCGAAGACCGGGCTGTCCGGGTCGGCCAGGACCTGAGTCACGCCGTAGTGGTCGCGAAGATCGATGAACAGCACGCCGCCATGATCTCTAACGCGGTGAACCCAGCCCGAAAGGCGCACGGTCTCGCCTTCATGGGAGGCATTGAGTTCGGCGCAACTGTGACTTCGATAGGCGTGCATGTTCTTGTGTTTCCCGATTGCCGGGCGCCGATACACCTTGCAACGGACCAGAAGTCAAGCGGACAGGAAGTGCCAAGCCTCAACGGACCCGCCGGATCGCCGTCCGCCGAGACCTGACGCCAGAAAATGCAATGGCGTCTCCGTTAGACCCTTGCACGGAACCAGCCAATCCCTATAACGCAGGACAATTTGCGCGTGACCACGAGGCGGCAGATGCCGAAGAGAACCGACATCGACTCCATCATGATCATCGGAGCCGGCCCTATCGTCATCGGGCAGGCCTGCGAGTTCGACTACTCGGGCGCACAAGCCTGCAAGGCTCTCCGCGAGGAGGGCTTTCGCGTCATCCTCGTAAACTCGAATCCGGCCACGATCATGACCGACCCGGGCCTGGCCGACGCAACCTATATCGAACCCATCACGCCGGAAGTCGTTGCCAAGATCATCGAGAAGGAGAGACCCGACGCACTTCTCCCGACCATGGGCGGACAGACAGGCCTGAATACGTCCCTTGCGCTGGAAGAAATGGGTGTCCTGAAAGAGTTCGGAGTCGAAATGATCGGCGCAAGGCCCGAAGCCATCGAAATGGCCGAAAACCGAAGGCTCTTCAGAGAAGCAATGGAACGGATCGGTCTCGAGAACCCGAAGTCCGCAATTGCGGATGCGCCCAAGGGCTCCGATGGCCGTTATGACATCGCGAAAGGTGTCGCGCGCGCGAAGGAAGCACTGGGCGACGTTGGGCTTCCTGCAATCATCCGGCCCGCATTCACCTTGGGCGGCACCGGCGGCGGCGTGGCCTACAACCGCACCGAGTATCTTGAGATGTGCCGCCGGGGGCTTGAAGCATCTCCCGTGGCGCAGATCCTGATCGACGAAAGCTTGCTCGGCTGGAAAGAGTACGAGATGGAGGTGGTCCGTGATCGGGCGGACAACGCGATCATCGTGTGCTCTATCGAGAACGTTGACCCGATGGGCGTCCACACGGGCGATTCCATCACGGTAGCCCCGGCACTTACCCTCACGGACAAGGAATACCAGAGGATGCGGACGTCCTCGATTGCCGTTCTCCGCGAGATCGGTGTCGAGACCGGAGGCTCAAACGTTCAGTGGGCAATGAACCCTGCGGACGGACGCATGGTCGTGATCGAGATGAACCCTCGGGTTTCCCGGTCCTCGGCCCTGGCATCTAAGGCCACCGGATTCCCAATCGCAAAGATCGCTGCAAAGCTCGCCGTGGGCTTCACCCTGGACGAGCTCGACAACGACATAACCAAGGTAACGCCCGCCTCGTTTGAGCCGACGATCGACTACGTGGTCACGAAGATCCCGCGATTTGCTTTCGAAAAGTTCCCGGGCAGCGAACCGACGCTCTCGACCGCAATGAAATCAGTGGGCGAAGCCATGGCCATCGGCCGCACGTTCCATGAAAGCATGCAGAAGGCGCTTGCGTCTCTTGAAACCGACCTGACCGGACTTGACGAGATCGAGATTCCCGGAGCACCGCCCCTGCCTGCACCATTCAGCAACGGCAGAACCATCGCCTCGACCGAGGAAATTGCCTCAAGCGGCGGGCGCGCGGCCATCACGGCAGCCCTTGCCAGGCTGACGCCGGACAGGCTTCGCGTCATCGCGCAAGCAATGCGGCACGGGCTTTCGGACAGCGACATACAGGCCGTGACGAACTTCGATCCCTGGTTCCTCGCCCGGATCCGCGAAATCGTGGACGCCGAGGCAGACGTGCTGGAAAACGGGTTGCCCGAATCCAGGGAGGACCTGCGCAGGCTGAAGATGCTCGGCTTCACCGATGCGCGGCTCTCGAAACTGACCGGCCTGCGGGAAGATGACATTCGCCGCAGCCGCCACGGCCTGGGGGTCAACGCGGTGTTCAAGCGAATCGACACCTGCGCGGCGGAATTCGAGGCGCATACGCCCTACATGTACTCGACTTACGAAGAGCCCGCCATGGGTGAGGCCGAATGCGAGGCGAATCCCACCGAGCGGCGCAAGGTGGTCATTCTCGGCGGCGGTCCCAACCGCATCGGCCAGGGAATCGAGTTCGACTATTGCTGCTGCCACGCCTGTTTCGCGCTCTCCGAGGCGGGCTTTGAGACGATAATGGTCAACTGCAACCCGGAAACCGTCTCCACTGACTACGACACTTCGGACCGGCTGTATTTCGAGCCGCTGACATTCGAGCATGTCATGGAGATCCTTCGGGTCGAGCAGGAACGTGGCACGCTCCTCGGCGTGATCGTGCAATTCGGCGGCCAGACTCCCCTGAAGCTCGCCAATGCGCTGGATGAAGCAAACATTCCCATACTCGGGACGTCGCCAGACGCGATTGACCTGGCCGAGGACCGGGAACGCTTTCAGGAACTCGTCAACAGACTGAACCTGAGGCAGCCCAGGAACGGCATAGCGCATTCCGGCGAGGAGGCGCTCTCTGTCGCCGGCGACATCGGCTATCCACTGGTGATCCGGCCATCCTACGTGCTTGGCGGTCGCGCGATGCAGATTGTCCGCGATGTCAGCCAGCTCGAGCGATACATCCGCGAAGCCGTCGTCGTCTCGGGCGAAAGCCCGGTCCTCCTCGACAGCTATCTCGACGGCGCAACCGAGGTGGATGTGGATGCAATCTGCGACGGCAAGGACGTGCATGTCTCAGGCATCATGGAGCACATCGAAGAGGCCGGGGTCCATTCCGGCGACAGCGCATGCTCGCTGCCTCCACATTCGCTTCCGCCTGAAATCATCGACGCGCTCGTCGACCAGGCCGAGGCATTGGCCCGGGAACTGGAGGTTGTCGGGCTGATGAACGTGCAGTTCGCGATCAAGGGCGAAGACATCTACCTCATAGAGGTCAACCCGCGCGCCTCGCGTACCGTGCCATTCGTGGCCAAGGCGGTAGACAGCGCCATTGCCTCGATAGCGGCTCGCGTGATGGCTGGAGAGAAACTCTCGGATTTCCCCAGGCAGGCTGCCGACGGCGTCGCCGATGCGGATCCCATGACACTCAAGGAGTTTCGCACGCCGTGGTATTCGGTCAAGGAAGCCGTGCTCCCTTTCGCGCGCTTCCCGGGCGTCGACACGCTTCTCGGTCCTGAAATGCGTTCGACCGGGGAGGTCATGGGATGGGACAGGAGCTTTGCGCGTGCATTTCTCAAGGCACAAATTGGCGCAGGCGCCACGCTTCCGGAAGAAGGGACCGTCTTCTTCTCCATCAAGAATGCCGACAAGACGGAAGAGCTGGTCGAAACGGCACGGACGCTGAACAAACTTGGACTGAAAATCCTCGCCACTCGTGGCACCGCAAAGTTCCTGACTGACAACGGCATACCTTCAGACATCGTGAACAAGGTCTACGAGGGAGGCCGCACTATCATTGACGTGATGAAGGATGGCGAGGTGGCACTGGTCATGAACACGACCGAGGGAGCGCAGGCCATTGAGGATTCGCGCTCGATGAGAAACGTGACGCTCATGGACAGGATTCCCTATTTCACGACCGCCGCAGCGATTCATGCTGCCGCGCAAGCAATGGCGTCAAGGGCGGAAGGCGAACTGGACGTGAGATCGCTGCAGGATTGAGCGGCTCGCGTAGCATGTCCGTGTCCAAATGCATGAGCACGAGAGCGAAAGAACCGATGCCGTAATGCCTTCGCTTTGCCCGCAGCTTCCCGATTTCCCGGTGGGTCGGTAGCTGTGAGTGCAAGTTTCCCTCCATTCAGCGCGAAATGGGCGCACCCGAGAGGGTTCGAATCTCTGGCCTGCGGCCTCCACAAGCAGGTCGTGCATTCGTCCGGTGCCCATCTCTCCGAAATCTCGCGAGATTGGATTGAGGCTTCGACAGTCTGTCGATCGGCGGTGTTCTGAAGGTTATTTGTCAGGAACACCTGGCGATCTTCGCCACAATCGTGTCTTCGCTTCATGTCAATGATGATATCTTCCGCCGGTGGCAAGATTGCATTGGGACTTCCTATGAGCCCTATCTTGTCATGCCTTGATTCGCGACTGGTTCAGACGGTGCAGATGGCGGAAATGCGATGGATTCACAATCGCTTAGGCCTAGATCTCCCGACCATCCGTTGCGAGACTGAACTTCACCTTGGCGCGCGCGCTGGCCGGGCTTTCGCGGAGAACTGCAAATGCCTCCGCAACCTTGGCGGGTGCGCAAATCTTGACATGAATGTTGCCGAAGGCTTCAAGGAGTGCATAGGGAAACTCATTCACGTCGAAAGGCGCATCGGCAAGCGCAGAAACGGCTTCTTCAGTCTCGACGTCGTTCATCGAGACATCCACGGGTCGACAATCTTGATTCCACATCCCTCGAAATCCCTCCGGTTGCGCGTGGCAATGGCGGCCCCGTGGCACCGGGCAATGGCAGCAATCTGACAGTCAGGGAAACTGATCGCCCGACCGGCCGCCCGCCGATCAGCGAAGATCGCTGCAAACCCCTGAGCGGCGGCGCTGTCGAACGGCAATACACGGTGTCCGAAATCATCCCAAACCAAAGCGTTGATCTCTGCAATCAACCTGTCACGGCGCCGACCCGGCGGAAGAATCAAGGCTCCACGCCGCAATTCGGCTTCTCCAACCGCGCTCAAGTGAAGATCGGCTGCATCCTGACGCCCGAACCAGTCCAGTACGGCAGGAGCTGGCATCGACCGCATCAGTTCCGAGACGACATTGGTGTCGATCAGGATCATGGTCTCAGTCGAAGCTTGGCGGCTCAGGCATTGGTTCCCGATCCGGCAGGTCAAGCTCAACGCCTCCTATGGCGGCAAACCGTCGATGGATGACCTCGCCAAGATTTCTGTTTTCCGCCGGGACGCCGATGACCTGCCGCAAGATTTGCCGCACTTCCTCTTCCATGGAGCGGCCATGCTCGGCCGCACGGATGCGCAGACGTGTTTTGAGGCGGTCGTCAAGATTGCGGATAGTGATGCTGGCCATGGATCCCTCCTGTGCATGTCGCAATGTAATCAATGATGGCAATGCTATCAAGAAAGTTTTGGATTCCAGCGCTACCAGATCTTAGTCCAAAGCCTCGATTCCCAGCGGCCACAATTGATGCAAACCCCGGAATCCCGCAGCCTCCGCTCAAGGGAAGCTGATCCGCAACCGACGATTCCTGAGCCAAGACACGGCGATGTCGGCTTCGTCGCAGGCGGCAGTGAGGAGAAATGGGATGTTCGCCCTTCGCCCGATCCGGACATCGATGCCGTCATTTGCGATCGTGATGTCGGCCGGTGTCTTGACGAAGGTCCGGGACAGTATGCGCGACCTCGCGTTTCGCTTGCCTAATCCGACGCGAACGGCCAGCAGCTGGCACAGGCCGCTGGTCGTAAGAGTGCGTTGAAATTCGAGATCGCTTGCCATCCGCCGGACGTAGCGGTCGACGAACTGGCTCGCGGAAGTCTTCATCTGGTTGGTGAGCAACAGGGTCGGCCGCTCATCGTCATGGTTCTGCCAACACAAAGCGCAGCCGCCTCTGCCAGCGTGTCCGCCGGGATACGTCGCACTGCGGACACGCCGGTCTATTCCTGCCTTCCGCACCAAGAGCCTTACGCGCCGATCACCTTGGAAAGATTGGTGGAAGGGGTGCAAAAAACAGAGTCGCGGACATGCAGGTGCAAAAAAGCCGACATCTTGTCAGGGTTGTTCGATTTCCACGGCTGCAAGCACAACCTTGCCATCGATGCGAAGCGGCCGCCTCGCTTGGTTATCACGCCACGCCGGTAATCCGGTACAGGCTGGACCGCGGCGCCCCGCGTGCCACGTTCGGATTCGTGCTGCCCAAGAAGAACCAGGAGTTCTATCGCGACCTGCCGAACGCACTCAGGGCCGAGATCGAGAACACCCACGACCTGCGCGGTACAGTGATCATCCGCTATGCCGAAACTCAGGATCCGGCGGAATACGCGGACCTGCTGGGCGAAATGACTGGCACGGCGGAAGTCGTCGGGGCCTCGGCGGTCAACCACCCGCTGGTCGGGCGCGCAGCGGGGGCGCTGGCGTCTGCGGGAATTCCGGTCTTTGCAATGCTGAACGATTTTGTGCCAGGCGTGCGTCGCAAATTCACCTGTCTCGACAACTACCGTGCCGGACGGCAAGCGGCCTGGATGCTGGCCAATATCATCCACGAGCCAGGAACCATCGCGGTTCTGGTCGGCGGCAATCTCTGGCAAGCGCATCAATTGCGTGAGAACGGACTGCGGAGCTACTTCCGCGAGCATGCGCCCGAGTTTCGGCTGCGGGACGCGGTGCTGAATCTCGAGACCCGGCACATCACGTATGCAATGGTTCAGGACTTCGTGGCCACTTGATTTATTCCGCAACCATGTCAACAGTGTCCGCTCCAGTCTTCGCCTGACGACGCATTCGCGTGTTTGTGCCTTATTTTCTTGATCTTGCTCTTTTTCCGATCCTGCCAATCTCCGTCAGGGATGGACTGAAACAGCCTCCATTTGCATTCCTCGTGTTGACATTCGTGTTGCATATGCGCGCGTTCCGGGATAGCCTGCTCATCATGGAAAACCTCAAGTCAGCAAAGCGCGTGGCCCGGGTGAAGCTCACCCTGACCAAGCGCACGGTGGACGCCCTGGAGCCCGAGGACAAGTCCTGGATCGCATGGGACGACAGGCTGGTCGGCTTCGGCTGCCGCGTGCAGCCCTCCGGCACCAAGTCCTTCATCGTCAACTACCGCTCCGGAGACGGCGGCCGCAACGCGCCGAACAAACGTGTCGTCATCGGACGCCACGGCCGGGTCGGCCCCGACGAGGCGCGCAGGAAGGCGCGCGACATGCTCGGGCAGGTCGCGCGGGGCGAGGATCCGGCGGGAGAGCGGGCCGAGGCGCGCGGCGTGCCGACGCTGGCCGAGGCCTTCGAGACCTGCATCAAGGCGAATCCGAAACGTGCGGACAGGACCGTGAAGCTCTACCGACAGGTCCTGCGGGGCAAGTTCGGCGACTGGACGAGGCGACCGCTCGACGCCATCACCCGGCAGGACGTGGAGGACCGGTTCAACCGGATCACCGAAAGGCACGGCTGGGCGACGGGGAACCAGGCGATGTCGCTGCTGCGCTCGGTCTACCGCCGGCCCTGCGCGGACCACGAGAGCCTGCGCAACCCGGTCGATCTCTGGCTGGCGGCGGGCGGGCGCTTCAACCCCAAGCGGCGGCGGCGCATCCCGGGCCCGGCGGAGGTGCTGCCGCGCTGGCGCGCGGGCATCGAGGCGGTCGTGCCCAGTCCCGCGATCCGCGACATCTTCCTGATCGGCCTCTACACCGGCATGCGCCGGGGCGAGGTCGTGTCGCTGCGCTGGGAGCGGGTCGACCTTGAGCGGCGCGTCCTGCGGGTCGAGGAGACGAAGTCGGGGGAGCCGCTCGAGCTTCCGGTCACGCGGCAGCTGGCCGCCATATTCGAGCGGCTCCGGTCGGATTGCGGCGGCAAGGCCGCGCCGTCGGGCTGGCTGTTTCCGTCGCCGAAGAAGGCGCGGGCGGGCCATGTCGCGGACGTTGCGCGGTTCTACGAGGACATCGGAAAGGTGGCGGGGACCCGCTTCTGGTTCCACGGGCTGCGCAACGCCTTCATCACGGTGGCCGAGCGCGAGCTGATGCTGCCGCGCTCGCTGACCAAGCGGCTGGTGAACCACGCCCGTCCGTCGGACGTGACGGAGGGCTACGCCGCCGACTGGACGGTGGACCAGCTGCGCGAGCCGGCCCAGCGCATCGCCGATCGCATTGATGAGCTGAGCTTGTGCTGAGTTCAGCAAGAGCAAGGATCGACGATCCTGACCGGTTCCGGCGATCGAGGGACGTCGACCCTTGGGCGGTGCTGGCAGGACGCCCTGGCCGACGCGTTCCGTGCGCACGTCTCGATGCACCAACGGGTACGAGATGCCGGTCGCCGTCGAGAGGAGAGACGGCTGCCTCGCGGACTCCGGGGGAATGCGGATTCCGGGTGCCCGGCGCGTCACTGCCCGGTGCGTTCGTGCGGCTGGCGCGGCGGGCGTCCGATGACGTCCTTCAGTTCGTCAAGCTCGATGAAGCTGTCGGCCTGCCGGCGCAGCTCGTCCGCGATCATCGGCGGGTGCGAACGGATTGTCGAGACGACGGACACCCGCGCACCCTGGCGCTGCAGGCCTTCCACCAGCGGACGGAAGTCGCCGTCTCCGGAAAACAGCACGACGTGGTCGACATGCGGCGCGAGTTCCATGGCGTCGACCGCAATCTCGACGTCCATGTTCCCCTTCACCCGGCGGCGACCCTGGCTGTCGATGAACTCCTTGGCCGGTTTCGTCACCATGGTGAACCCGTTGTAGTCAAGCCAGTCCACGAGCGGCCGGATCGAGGAGTATTCCTCGTTTTCCAGGAGCGCGGTGTAGTAGAACGCGCGCAGCAGCTTGCCGCGCCGCATGAACTCCTGGCGGAGCAGCTTGTAGTCGATGTCGAAGCCCAGCGCCCTCGTCGCGCCGAACAGGTTCGCGCCGTCGATCAGCAGCACGAGCCGTTCGTCCTTGTAGAACATGTGCGTGTCCTTCCTCGCACCGGCTTTCCACTGGCCGAGGGAAAATGCAACCGCCTGCGCGGCGGTTCGGCGCGGTTTCTGCCGACTGCCGGTCGTGCCGGAGTTCACGCGTCGACCGCTGGAGCCGACTGTTTGACCGGTGTCCTCAGGGCGGATAGCTTGCTGGTCCATCGGAGAGGGGGGGGGTGCCAGATGTCGGCAAGCTCGGGGCGATCCGTCCGCGACGGTCCGTCACGCGGGATCCCGTCACGCAGGTTCCGATCGAGGAAACCGTCACGGAAACCGGTCGCAAAACCCACCCTTGAGACGCTGTTCAAGAACCGTGCGTCAGGCGCCGGCCAGGTCGGGGACGCCTCCCGGCAGGACCTGGAGCTGCGCCTCGAAGGGCGGCGGCTTGGACGTCTGCGCGGCGGCACGCTCCGGATCACGTGCGGGTGCGGCCATTCCGGCGACGTTCCGGTCGCGGCCCTCGTCGCCTGGCACGGGGAGGACGTCCGCGTACGTGACGCGATCGCCAGGATGCGTTGCAGCGGATGCGGGGCGCGGCACGTCAAGGAGATCCGCTGGCTCGGCTGAACGGCACTGGAGCGGATGGGCGGGAATCGAACCCCCGTCTCGAGCCTGGACGGCCCGTGCCCTGCCACTGAGCTGTACCCGCACGGCGTTCGGGCAGTAGCCGATGCGGAGCAGGTCAAGCCGGTTTTCCGGCACCGGCAGGGGCATGACGCCACATGCCGATTGACACGCTTGGGCGGACCGCCGAATGCGTGTCGGCTTGCACATCGGAGCAAGGCGTGGCATCGAGACCGGCAAACGGCGTTGACCGGGCAACCATGCAACGGGGAACAGGCAGATGCGAAGAACGATGTCGAATGGCGCCATCGCGATCGCGACCATGCCGGACGATGAACGGATGCCTGCCGATGGCGGATGACGACACCCCGATGGTCGGCTTCATGGTGGACCCGGAGGCCGCGCAGATCGTCTATGCCGCTCTGACAAAGCTCGCGGCTTCGCTGGATTGCTGGTGCCCAGGCTGCCGCCGGGTCCTGCCGGACATGGATGCAGGAACACGTGACCATGTCCGCGAGCGCACGATGGAAATGATCGAGGCTCTCGACGAGCAGCTGGACGCGGTCGAGCTTGACTTGGCGTTGCCGCCGGACGTGCCGATGCATTGAGACGCGGCATCCAGCCGTTGCCAGCCTCCCGGCATGCGAGGACGTCTTCGCTCTTGAATCGCTGACGTGCCGGAAGCGAAGTGTCCGGAAGCCCTGCTTTCCGCGCCCGGGCGCATCCCGGATCCACTGCAAATCGGCGTCGCCGGGCAAGTCACGCACCCAGGATTGACCGAAAGTCGACATTCCGTCAGGCGCGTTTCCGCGCTCCGGGCCGACCCGGCGTCTGGAGCCTGTTGGACATTCGGTTCGGCATTCTGACATGCTCCGCCCGAGACGAATCGGAACCGCGGTGTGCAATGAGCGAAGACAGTGACCTGAAGGCGAAGCTCGCCAAGCTGGAGGCGTTGTTCCGGAGAGCGGGCAGCCCCGGAGAGAAGTCGGCCGCCGGTGCCGCGATCGAGAGGCTGCAGGGGCGGCTGGCAGGTTCGGGCGAGAAGCGGGAGCCGGAGGTCGAACTCCAGTATTCGCTCCCCGATGTCTGGTCCGCCGAACTGTTCCGCGCGGTCTGTCGCAAGCATGGGGTGCGACCGTACCGCTACAG